>QKGY01000344.1 GCA_003250235.1 Desulfuromonadaceae bacterium | reverse complement strand
GCCATGTCCTCTCCTTTATGATGCGGCATAAAAACATTCAATCAACTCGTGGATTTTACCAAACTCTTTCAAGGAATCAACCCAAATTATAGCAGGGTCTCGACGAAACCATGTCAGTTGCCGTTTCGCGTATCGTCGACTCTCCCTCTGGATCAGGCCGACGGCCTCCTCTGAGCTTAGGCGACCCTGTAAATACGCGATGATTTCCCGATAACCGATAGCCTGCATCGATTTAAGGTTCGACCCGTAACCCTGCGACAAAAGGCCTTTCACTTCATCGACCAGCCCCTCATGAATCATCCGGTTCACCCGTTGGTCGATTCTCCCATACAGCACCTCCCGATCCGGATTCAGACCTATTTTCAATATCCGGAAGGGATTGTCCGAAAAACCATGCTGGGACTGCAGTTCTGAAAGGGGTCTTCCGGTCAGATGAAAAACTTCGAGAGCCCTGACAATGCGCACCCTGTCGTTCGGGGAGAGCCTGATGGCCATCTCTGGGTCATGTTCCTGAAGAAGCCGATAGAGAGTTCCCTCCCCTTTTAGGCGTTCCTGGTCGACAAGGTGCTCACGGACCGACTCATCGCCTCCAGGAGCGTCCACAAGGCCTTCCGTTAAGGCCTTGATATACAAGCCCGTCCCGCCGACAACAACAGGCAGACATGTGCGATCCGCTATGGTGAAAGCCGCCTGGTGTCCCAACGCAACGAAGCGTGCAACCGTAAACTCCTCGTCAGGATTCACCACATCAATAAGATGATGGGCGACACGGGAACGCTCCTCCTGAGTCGCCTTAGCCGTTCCTATATCCATCCCCCGGTAGACTTGCCGTGAGTCGGCAGAGATGATCTCGATCGGAAAATGCCGGGCCACTTCAAGAGCGAGGGCTGTTTTTCCGGAAGCGGTTGCTCCACAAATCACCACCAACGGTTGCTGACGTGCCGAAAAACCCGATCCTGCCATCAGGTCCTCTTGAACATCTTTTCAATCTCGCCGATTGCGAGGCGCTTCATGACGGGCCGTCCGTGTGGACAGTGCCCTTTGAAATCCACGGTGTCCAGTTCTCGCAATAGCGCTTCCATTTCTGTAAAGGAGAGTTTCTGGTTGGCCCTGACCATAGAATGGCAAGCCATTACAATGAGAACACGGTCGAGTGCCTCGTCAAGCACACCGCTTTTGCCGATCTGCCCCAACTCTCCAACAAGGTCTCGGACAAGACATCCCATATCCTGCCCCTGGAGCAACTGCGGAACCGCCTTGATGACATAGGTAGTACCGCCGAACGGCTCTACGTCAAACCCGAGACGCGTCAGTTCCGGAAGATGGTCCTTCAGCAAAGCCGACTCGCGAAAATCAAGTTCCAGGGTCTCCGGGAACAGGAGGCTCTGTTTCTCGATCGCCCCCTCAAACATCTGTGCCTTCAACCGCTCAAAACCGATACGTTCATGGGCGGCATGTTGATCGATCAGAAACAGATCATCCCTGTTCTGACAGAGGATATATGAATTTCTGTACTGGCCGATAATGGCAAGAGACGAAAAAAATCCTTCGTCTTGTGGCTCATTTTTTTCCGCCGCCACCGGCATCAAAAACGGCCCATCCTCCCTGGAGGACAGGTACACATGCCGATTTGCCACCGGGAAAGAAAGTTCCTGCTCACGGACAAGGCATGAGCCTCGCGGCTGGTCAGATATGGCAGAAGAATCCGTTCTCGGGAGACGAAATTCGGGAGTCCCCGGTACAGAGACGGAAATTGCTTGAGTCTGCGGTTCAGCACGATCTTCGTCAGAAGCCTGATTTTCCAGCCAGGTCGCCGGTCGCAGTGCTCCACGGACGGATGAAACGATGAAATCATGAACCAGCGACTGTTCGCGAAAACGGACTTCATGTTTCGTCGGATGGACGTTGACATCCACCAACTCGGGATCAACCGTAAGAAACAGTACCGCAATCGGGTAACGCCCCTTGAAAAGCAG
>QKGY01000403.1 GCA_003250235.1 Desulfuromonadaceae bacterium | reverse complement strand
AACTCCCCGAAGTATCCCAGGTGACCTACATTTCCCCGGCCGAAGCCTTTGCCCGCTTCAAGACACGTCTTGGGCAGGATGCCGATCTTCTCGATGGTCTGGGTCCAGACGTACTCCCCGCTTCCCTGGAAATCAAGCTGGCCGAGAAATTTCGCAACCGGATAGGCGTCGGCACGGTCATTACCCATCTGAAGACCAACAACCATTTTTCAGATCTTCGCTATGGGCAGGAATGGCTCGAGAAGTTCGAGGCCTTTCTGGCCCTGCTGAAATGGGCTGGCGCCTTTTTGGGCGGGTTCCTGCTCTTTGCCGCCCTGTTTATCGTTTCCAACACGATCAAACTGACCCTCTTCGCCAGGCGGGACGAGTTGGAAGTGATGACCCTGGTAGGCGGAACACCGCTGTTCATCAAAACCCCGTTTCTCCTGGAGGGGGCGTTTCAAGGCTTTTTGGGAGGCCTGATTGCCCTGGCAGGATCCTATCTGCTTTATCTGGCTTTTCTTCGGGAAGGCCTTTCGTCCATCCTGTTGTCAACCGGCGTGAATACGATCAGCTACCTTCCCCCGACCTATCGTGTTCTGGTACTCGCCGCCGGCGTCTCTCTCGGGTTTTTCGGCAGTCTGGTCTCGCTCCGGAAATTTGTCAGGATATAAACGGTGCCCCGCTCTCCCCTGACATGGCGTTTTCCCCTGATCAGCATGGTGGTCCTGCTAGCCCTGCTTTCTCCTGCCGCCCTGGCGTCCCCCCAGGGGGAGCTGTCCAACAGCCGTGCAACCTTAGAGAAGATTCAGCAACGCATCCGGGAAACCTCCAAAAATCTCGCTGAGAAGCGATCCACGGAGGCTACTCTCATCGAAGATCTTCAGACCGTTGAGGCCGAACTGAGAAAAATCCATCAACGCAAGGAGAGACTTACGGTCCGGCTGGAAACTCTCGAAAGAGATATAGAAAACAAGAATGCACAGCTTCGCCAGGTTCAAAGTTCTATCAGTAGCCTTGAAGTCCAGGTCAAAAAAAGGCTTGTCGCCCTGTATAAGGGCTCGGATGCCGGCTTTATCCGCATTCTTTTCGCCTCCGTTTCTCCAGCACGGATTGCCGAAGAGTACGACTTTCTCGGCAGGATCGTGCAACGGGACAGGGCGTTGCTGACCACCTACCGCGAACAAGTGCAGACCCTAGAGACCACAACGCACCAATTGGCGGATCTGCGAGACGAACAACGCTCTTCGCTGGAAACGCTCAAGGCCGAGCAGGACACGATCAATAAGGCGGTGCAGTTGAAAGCCAGCCTTTTGAAACAGGTCCGTTCTGACCAGAAAGCGCTCGCCAGCCAGCTCAAGGAGCTTGAAGATAAAGCGGAGCGGCTGAGTACGCTCATCAAAAAACTTGAATCGGAAAAGCCCCGTGAGTATACTGAAAAAACTGGGTTTTTTGCTGAAAAGAAAGGGAGGCTCCCTTGGCCGGCGACTGGGAAAATCAGCGTCGGATTCGGCACCTGGCGGCACCCGGAACTCGGCACCATGTACGACAGCCAGGGACTTGAAATTACCACGGGCGTCGACAAGCCGGTGGTTGCCGTAGCCGGCGGAAAAGTTATTTTTGCCAGCTGGTTCAAAGGGTACGGCAATCTGCTGATCGTCGATCACGGGGACAGTTATTATACGCTGTATGCCCAGGCTTCCCGCCTGCTCAAGAAGGTTGGAGACCAGGTTTCCCCGGGAGATAAGATCGCCATTACCGGCTACGAAGGCAAAGAGAACCTCTACTTCGAAGTCCGGCATGGCAGGACCCCTCTCGACCCGACGGGATGGCTCGCTCCCACCCGATAACAGACAATCACTGGAGGAAAGCAGATGCGAAAAGGAAAACGGTCGAGTGTTCTCATCGTACTCATGGCCCTATTGTTGCTGGGCTGGATGTCGACCGGGAGGATGATCCAAACGGGTAATGCAGAAGACCATTCTCTGTACGAGGAC
>QKGY01000368.1 GCA_003250235.1 Desulfuromonadaceae bacterium | reverse complement strand
GGCGATGCTGACCCTCTGTCAGGCCGGCGACGAGGTGGTCGTGCAGACCCCCTATTATTTCGACCATGCCATGGCTCTGGAGATTCTCGGTCTCAAGCCCGTCTATGTTCCCTTTGACGAGGGGACAGCCGGGTTGCCGGATGTGGCGGTGATCGAGCGGTTGATCACGTCGCGTACCCGGGCCATACTTCTTGTGACGCCGAGCAATCCCACTGGGACGGTTACTCCTGCCGACACCCTGAAACGCCTCTTTGACCTGGCGCGGCAAAGGGGGATCGCTCTGGTGCTGGACGAAACCTACAATGCTTTTATCCCCGGCGGGGAACGTCCGCATGAGCTGTTCTCCTTCCCCGACTGGGGGGATACGTTGGTCCACATCGCCTCCTTCGGCAAGACCTTCGCCCTTACGGGTTACCGGGCGGGCATGCTGGTGGCGTCGGATACCTTCATTCATCACGCCCTCAAGGCGCAGGACACCATGGCGGTCTGTCAGCCCCGGATCACCCAGCATGCGGTGCGATACGGAGTGGAGCATCTCGATGCCTGGGTGGCCGCCAACCGGGAGATGATGCAGCGTCGCCATGACCTGTTCCGGGCAGAGTTCCTTAAGCCGGGGAATCCTTTCAAACGGGTGGCCAGCGGCGGCTTCTTCGGGTGGGTCAAGCACCCTTGGCCGGGTCAGAGCGGCCGGCAGGTTGCCAAAAGGCTGGCACTGGAGGCCAACCTCATCTGTCTTCCGGGCGAAGTCTTCGGGCCCGGTCTTGAAAACTACCTCCGTCTGGCTTTTGGGAACATCCACGAGGAGATGATTCCCGAAGCCGTGAGACGTTTCCGGGAATTCCCCGTCTGATGTGCGGCTGCAACAAGAGGGGAGTGCCCGAATCGTGACGTCCTCTTCCTCCCTGCCGATCGAACCGCTGCTGCCTCTTCTGCGCAAATCCCTGGCCGATTCCCGTGCCGTGGTCCTGCAGGCGCCTCCCGGTGCGGGCAAAACCACCCGAGTTCCCCTGGCCCTGCTCGACGAACCCTGGCTGCAGGGCAAATCCATCCTGATGCTTGAACCCCGTCGTCTGGCCGCGACCAATGCCGCACGCTACATGGCGTCCTGTCTCGGCGAGGAGGTCGGAGGTGTTGTCGGATACGCCATCCGCTTCGACCGTAACGTCTCATCGTCGACGCGCATCGAGGTTGTCACCGAGGGGATACTGACCCGGCGACTCCAAGCGGACCCGCTGCTTGCCGATGTGGGTCTGCTCATCTTTGACGAGTTCCATGAACGCAACCTTCAGTCGGATCTGGCCCTGGCGCTGTGCCGGGACGCACAGTGCGGGCTGCGCGAGGATCTCAGGATTCTGGTTATGTCGGCCACCCTGGATGCGGCACCGGTCGCGGAACTGCTTGGCGGCGCCCCGCTGCTCACCAGTGAGGGGAGGAGTTTCCCGGTCGAAATCGTCCATGTCGCGCGCGATCCACAGGGGCCCGTTGCGCTTTATACCGCCGAGGCCATCCGCCGTGCCCTGCTGGAGACCGAGGGGGACATCCTCGTTTTTCTTCCCGGGGCTGCCGATATCCGACGCTGCGAACAGCTCTTGACGGAGAACAAGGGGAGATCGGCAGATTACCGAATCTGCCCCCTTTATGGCGGCCTGTCCTTCGAGGCGCAGGAAAAAGCCATTCTGCCCGGCAAGGGCAGGCGGGTGGTTCTGGCGACAAATATCGCCGAGACCAGTCTGACGATCGAAGGGATTCGCGTGGTGGTGGACAGCGGGCATGAAAAGCGGTCACGGTTCGAGGCTGCCTCCGGTGTCTCGCGTCTGGATACCGTGCGGATCTCGGCCGCCAGCGCCACTCAACGGGCCGGCCGGGCGGGACGCCTGGGACCGGGTATCTGTTACCGGCTGTGGAGCGAGGGGACTCACAATGCCCTCCTGCCTTATGCGCCTGCGGAAATTCGCAGTGTGGATCTGAGTGATCTTGCCCTCGAGTTGGCCCTGTGGGGTGTGCCCGATGCCGGGCAACTGGCCTGGTTGGATGCGCCTTCTGCCGGTGGGCTCGCCGCCGCTGGCGAGGTACTGAAGATGCTGGGGGCGCTCGATGAAAAGGGCCGGATCACCGAAGTGGGTCGGAAAATGGCCCGGTTTCCCGTCGGTGCCCGCATGGCCCGTCTTCTGCTGGCCGGCGAAGAGCTTGGCGAACAGAGCTTGGGCTGTGATTTGGCCGCCCTTCTCTCTGAACGGGATATCCTGCCGTTCCGAAGCGCCAAACCAAGTCGTAGCGACAGCGATCTGCTGGACAGGGTGGCTGCCCTGGATTTATGGCGACACCATCGACATTTTGCGGAAATTGATGAGAGAGCCTGTGCGGCCGTGGAGAGGACATCCCGGCAATTGCAGCGATTAACCGGATCGGCTGCAAAGGCCGTTTCGCCGGATATGCAGACGCTGGGGCGGCTTTTGGTGCGGGCCTTTCCCGATCGTATCGGCCGCGAGAGGGAACCTCATGCGGGACGCTACCTTCTGGTCAACGGCCAGGGCGTCCGGCTCTCCGCGAAAAGTGGCGTTCAGGGGCATGCCTGGATCGTTGCCATTGATGTGACGGCAGGGGGGCAAGGAGAAGGGGAGGTGACGCTTGCCAGCGCTCTCTCGTCGGATCTTGTCGAGGCGGTGTTTGACGAGGCGCTGACCTGGCGTCGCAGGGTCACCTGGGATGATCGGCTTCAACGTGTCGTTTCGGTGGAAGAGCGGCGACTGGGGGCTCTGGTTATTGCCTCCAGGGCTATCAAGGCGGAGCCTGAGGAGGTTGTCCCGGCGTTGCTCCAGGGGATACGGCAGATCGGCCTCAACGCTCTGCCCTGGTCCCCTGCCGAGCGGCAGTTTGTCGGTAGGGTCCGCCTGCTCGCCAAAGCCTTCCCCGGGGAGGGGTGGCCTTGTATGGATGAAGATGCTCTGCTCGCGTCTCTGGAGACCTGGCTTTCTCCCTGGCTGGTCGGCTTTAACAGCCGCAACGACCTCGCCAGGATCGATCTGGGGGGCGCCTTGCGGGGATATCTCGATTGGCCGCAGCTCAAGCGACTGGACCAAGCCGCTCCGACGCACCTGGAAGTGCCGAGCGGCTCACGAATCGCTGTCGATTATCTCAGCGGGGATCAACCGGTTCTGGCCGTCAAGCTGCAGGAGTTGTTCGGCTTGGCTGAAACCCCCTGCATCGCCGAAGGGCGTATCCCCTTGCTCTTGCACCTGCTCTCGCCGGCACGACGCCCCATTCAGGTGACCCAAGACCTGAAGAATTTCTGGGACGCCATCTACCCGGAGGTCAAGAAGGAACTTAAGGGGCGTTATCCCAAACACCCCTGGCCCGATGACCCCTGGTCCGCCGCTCCCACCCGGCATACGCGCCGCCGTACCTAAACCCTAGATTTTTTCGAGAGTCAGAGGGGCGTCTTTAAGGTCCGCATTGGCATGCTGAAGGAGCTCTTCGCCAGAGAGAACGGCGACCGCACTGGCTGACCATCCTTGTTTCAGGTATCTCTCTGCCACATCGCGAAGGGATTTCTGCGTGACCTCCAGCAGTTTCTTCCGAAAGGTCTGCCGCATCTCCAGGCTCAGGTGCTGATACTGGTTGTTGAATTCGCGGGAGGCCTTGCCGCTCGGGGAAAGAGGACGGTCAAGGTCGCTGAATGCGGCCAGAATCGCCTCTTTGATCTCTTCGTCAGTGTAGTCCTCTTTTCTGGCCCACTCCACCGCCTCTTCGTAGACTTTCAGCGTGCGTACCAGATGGGGGTCTCTGTAGGAGAGCATAGAGAAGATCCCCGCTTCCGGGTCGCTCCCGGCCATGCCGCCGTAGGCGCCTCCTTTTTCTCGGATCTCCCGGTGCAGAAATCCCGCTCGTAAAATCTTCGACAAGACCAGCAGTGAGGCGGAATCCGTATGAATGTAGGGGACGGTACGGAACACGCGTGCCACGTACGAGACGGGTACAGCGGCCGCACATCCGCGGCGTGTCGGTTGGGGGGCGAAAGAACCGCTGGGCAGCTCCGAAGCGGTCCCTTCCGGCAGCCGTTCAAAAAAGCCGGTAACGGAGGGGCCGATCTCCGCAAAGGTCGAAGCCTCGGCGGTAACGGCACAACGCATGGTGGCACTGCCGAGAAGCTGTCGGGCCAGCTCGGCCATGGTGGCGGCGATATCTGCCAAATCTTCCGCCTTGCGGGCGGCGATTTCCTTGATGCAGCGGACCTGGCTGATTCCCGTCCACACTTCGCGTTGCTGTCCGCCGACCGTCAGGTGACTGGCGGCGATTCGTGACGCATAGGTATGACCCGAGCCCGGGATGGAGTTTTCCAGGTTTGTTTTAAGCTGATTGATGACCGTATGCAGTCGCGCCAAGTCGGTAAAATCGGGAGCCGTAAAAATGTCCGCCAGGATATCGAACATCTGGGCCTGATTACGCAGCAAGGCTTTGCCGCGAATGCTCACCACGGCCCGAGGGTGATCCATGGATTGCGGATCTTCCAGTACGCTCGCCGAGGCTCGTATCCCTCCGGTGGCAGCCGACATGCGTTCGGCCATTTCCAGGTAAGAGAAACCGGCTGCACCGACCTGGGTCAGAAGGGCGCAAAACAGGGGGATAAATGCCCTTTTTTCGGCAGGGATATGTCCTGTTTCCACCTGTGCGGAAAAATAGACGATGCCGTTTGTGGGCTGGTCGAACCAGAAAACGGGTATGTTCTTAACCGAATCGCTGTGGAAATCAACCGGCTTTTCCTGGGCCGGTATGTCATCCAGCTCCAGCGTAGGCAGAACCGAGAGATCCTCCTCCGACTCCTGGGAAAGCTGGAGTTCCCGGGCTTTGCGAACGATCTCCTCTTTGTCCCGGGGAGAGAGTGCCTGGGCTATCTTTTTGAGCTTTTCGGCGACCAGCTTCTCTTCCCTTTCCTTCTGCTGGGGATCGGGGGTGAGGGTGAGGGTTACCCTGTGGGAATTATCCAGCAGATAGCGTTTGATGAGGTTCTGAAAAAAGGGACCGGCAGCCACTTCCTGACGCAGACGCTTCAGATCTCTGTCGAGGTCGAGAAGCAGAGGGGATACGGGATCTCCGCTGTGAATCCAGGGCCCAAGCATCCGCATCAGCAGGATCAGGGCGTACGGGTATTGATCGCCGGTCACTTCCCGATGGGAGAATTCCAGTTGATGAATGGCCGCTTCGATACGTTCTTCGGCAAAACCGTCCCGGGCTGCCGTTTCGAGAGTAGCGAGGATGATCTCTTCGATGCGTTCGCTATTCTCCTTCTCTGTTCCCTGAAGCCCTGCAGCAAAGAAGGTCTCCCTGTTGTCGTCATGGTAACCGGTGACCGGCGACAGGTTCTGCCCTAGTTTGGATTCGATCAGAGCTTTGTACAGGGGGGCGGCAGGGTTTCCCAACAGCAGGGTGGAGAGAACCTGCATGGCCACCCGGTTGAAGTTGTCTGCGGCAGGGCAAGTCAGCCAGGCCATCTGGACCATGGCCTTGTTTTGCTGGGGTTCCGTCGGGTCGATGGGGAAGGTTTCCGTCAGTTGTTGTGGTGTGTCGTATCGGACCTCATCCGGGACCGAGATGTGGGATCTTTCCCCGTCGAAATGGCGCAAAGCCAGATTTTCGATCGTTTCCAGGTGCTTTTCAAGAGGAAGGTTCCCACAGGTAAAGAAATAGGCGTTGGATGGGTGATAGTAGGTAGCGTGGAACTCTTTGAGCTGATTCCATGTCAGATCGGGGATATCCGAGGGTTCTCCCCCTGAATTTTTTCCGTATGTTGTCGTCGGGTAAAGCGCCTTGCTCAGACGGCGATGGCAGAGAGAGCCCGCGTTGCTCAGACGGCGATGGCAGAGAGAGCCCGCGTCGGCCATTGCCCCTTTCATCTCGTTATAGACCACGCCCTTGTATTCCAGGGGGGAATCGGAATTCTCAGGGTCCTGGAATTCCAGACGATGCCCTTCCTGACTGAAATCCCGCTCCAGCAAGCGAGGGAAGAAGGCCGCGTCGAGATACACCGCCATCAGGTTATAGAAATCTTTTTCGTTCTGGCTGGAGAACGGGTAAAGGGTCCAGTCGCTCGCGGTAAGAGCATTCATGAACGTGTTCAGGCTTCGCTTGAGCATGCTGAAGAAGGGATCCCTGACCGGATAGTTTCTGGAGCCGCACAGCACGGTATGCTCGAGGATATGGGCGACTCCGGTAGAATCCATGGGAGTGGTATGAAAACCGACACCGAAGAGATTGTTGTCGTCGGTGGTTTCCAGGTGGACCATCCGGGCGCCGGTCTTATTGTGACGCAATTGGATCATTTGGGCGTTGATCTCGGATAAGGAGATCGTCTCCACGATGGTGAAGCCGTGAAGCGAGTTCCCGGGTGTCAGGGTGTTGTGGGGCATAGTGGTCCTCCTCGGATAATTATGAGTCCGGTAAGTTTAACGCAGGTTTTACCGATGATCTAGGAGAAATAGGGAAAGCAGGGAAATGTCGGAAGGAAACAGGTAAAAAAAAACTCCACGAACGGATCGTGGAGTTTTTTATCTGAGTAAAGACTCGGCCTAGAGCTTCTGCACGTTGGCTGCCTGGGGGCCTTTCTGGCCCTGGACAACTTCGAAGGTTACCCGGTCCCCTTCGGCCAGGGATTTGAACCCTTCGGACTGGATAGATGAGAAGTGGACGAATACGTCGGGTCCATTGTCCTGCTCAATGAAGCCGAATCCTTTAGCGTCGTTAAACCATTTTACAGTACCTTCTGCCATTTCTTTTTGCTCCTTTGTTCCAAATCTGGGACCGGTTTGTCGTGTGACGATCCGCTCTGCGTCCTACAAAAAAACCGCCCTAGGCCTTTGTGGTCTGCGCGGTCCTTTTATACCTGCTGACAGCCAAAATGGATCATTTCACACCAAATAGGGATTTTGCTTAATTCTATTATCATGCGTTCGTGGGAAAGGCAAGAAAAAAATTTGAACGAAATCATGAATAAAAGCCATTAGATATGGAAAGAACAACGGCCGTTAATCCCGATGGGCCTGAAGGGAAACACCTTAGCCTTGATGTTGAAAAAAAACAGTTTTTGTTATCTATTCCCTGTTGCAGGACGAGGGGAGTTGTGGTTATTCTTAATAAAGAACTTTTGGATTTCGGTTAAATCGGTTCTGTAAAGGTATCCAGAAGCCAAACGATACAGGCGAGGGTCTGAGCCGGCTTTCTGATCTGTTTAAAACCAGGAAATGAGCAATTCGTAATACCTGGTTCCCGCATGGGGGCGAAATGAAAAATGCGTGTTTATGGACTGTATTTACCTATGAGGAGTGCACTTGCGCATTTTTTTCGGTCTCAATGCGAGTGGAAAGACGCTGCCAAGCTTTTTGCTTGGTAGTCTTTTCCTGCTTGTTTTTACTCTCCTCTGCCCCCTGACGGTCATCGGTGCGGTAGTTGACCAAAGCCTTCGGGAGCAGGCTGTCAAGAATGCCCGACAGGGACGGGTGGATGACGCCCTTCATGTTCTGGCCCCTCTGTATGACTCCCATCCTGAGAACATTCCCCTGGCCTATGATTATCTGGTTGTTCTGACATGGGCAGGACGCGATGACGATGCCTTGCGGATATTTGACCGACTTACTCCTGAAAATATTCCCGCCTATGTTTTAGAGGCCGCTGGCAAGGCGGCTCGAAACGTCAGAAATTTTGATCGCGCCGAACAGCTTTACCGGCAAGGGCTTGAGAGATTTCCTGAAAATATCCAACTGGCTATCGGGCTGGTCTACAGCTTGGCGGATCAAGGACGGTTCCCCGAGGCGAAGGCCCAGCTCGATGCGCTTCGTCTGGCGTATCCCCGCAATGTCGATATTCCGTTTGCTTTAGCCTATATCTGCGAGGGGCAAAAATCGTACCCGGATGCTCTGCAGGCGTACGACCGGGTTCTTGCCCTCGATCCTCAATCCTTGCCAGCGAGACGCAAGCGCATCCTGATCCTCGACGCCATGGGGGCTTCTCACCTTGCGTATGACGAGGCGCGCAAATCCCCGGAGCTGTTTTCCGAACGCGAGTTGATCGCTATGGAGGCAAACACCCTTACCTTTGATGTCCGGTGGGGAGGCATGGCTCCGGAGAAGGAATCTGCGCGTTTTGTGCAGACCGACCAGGCTTTGGAAAAGCTGGATGCATTTATCTCCCGACTGGAAATGCGATCCCCGGAATTTGACGACTACCTGAGCCGTGCACGCATCGACCGCCTGGTCGCACTTCACAATCGTTTGCGGATGACGGAGGTGGTCAGCGAGTATCAAACACTTCAAGGGACGGGAGGGGACTTGCCCTTTTACGTCTTAAGTGCCGTAGGTGATGCCTATCTTTATCTCGATTACCCAGAGTCCGCCAGAGATCTCTATCTTCAGGCACTTCAAAAGCAGCCCGGAGATTTTGATACGGAAATGAACCTGTTCTATGCCTACGTCGATCTGGATGATTTCCCGGCAGCTTTTGAGATCGTCGACCGGCTGAACCAGGCCGAGAAACCCTGGTTGCATACGGCGGGAATTCGTGCTCCGACCAGAAACCCTCACAAGGTGCAAACCGAAAGTGCCGCGGCAATGGCCCGGGCTTATGCCGATATGCTGGATCCGGCGCAACGGCGTATCGAGGCCTTACACGGCGAAGCTCCCTACAACCTGGAGCTTCGCCAGGATCTGGCCAGTATTTATGAATACCGGGGCTGGCCGCGCAGGGCGCGGAAAGCATACCGTCTCGGCATGGCTCAGCCGGAGGAGATTGTGCGTCTCGGGCTTGAAGCAGGGTATGCCCGTACCCAGTTCGCGTTGAACGAATTTCAGCCGTTTGAGCAGACAATGTTCAGTCTTGTTGCGCGTTATCCGCGGGAAAAAACGGTTCAACGGCTTCAATACGACTGGCAGGTTCATAATCTGAGACAACTGATCGTTGAAGCAGGGTTTGCCAAGAGCCCCAACGCCGGCCAGAGCAACAGGGATATCAACCTTTCCGCGACTCTTTTCTCCAGTCCTGTCAGGTACAACACGCGGTTCTTTACCGGTTTTTATCTGGCACAGGCACGGTTTGCAGAGGGAACCGAAACGTATCGCCGTTACGGTGTCGGATTGGAATATCGAGTCCGCGATCTGGAGGCTGTCGCTGAAGCGACCTACAATCAGGATGGGGTGAGTAAGCCCGGATTTCGTCTGGAGGGGACTTGGTTTGTCAATGACCAATGGTCAATTGCTACGGAACTCGAAAAGTTCAGCCGTGAGACCCCCTTGCGTGCTCTGAAGCACGGGATTGATGCAAATTCCCTCGTTATGCGCGTCCGTTATCGCGTCAGTGACGAACAACATTTCAGCCTGGGCTATCAGGGAATGGATTTCAGCGACGGCAACCTGAGACAAGCGCTTTCTGCTGACTGGTTCCAGAGGCTTTATACGGCCCCTGCCTACAAGCTCAACAGCATCCTGGAGTTCTATGGCTCGAAAAACAGCGAAAACAATACCCCTTACTTCAATCCGCAGATGGACTTTTCGGCGTCTCTCACCCTAGAGAATATATGGCGACAGTGGCGTCGTTACAGCTGTTCTCTCCATCATCGCCTGGCTCTGACGCTTGGAGACTACTGGCAGCAGGATTACGGAACGGGGGTGACCGGATCGATTCTTTATGAACAGCGATGGAATGCCCATGACCGGCTTGAATTTCTGTACGGCGGTAGTCTGGGGCACCGGATCTATGACGGGGATTCCGAGAACTATTACGCCCTGCATATGCGTCTGGACTGGAGGTTCTAGGGGATGTTGCTGCGTATCTGGATCACGTTGATTCTTTCCCTTGCTCTTGTCGTTCCTGCTGTCGGTGGGGATTTCCGGGTGCTCTGCTATCACGACGTCCAGGATGTCGTTGACGACCCCGACGGCATGGCTGTTTCTACGGATCACCTCATTGCCCAGTTTGTATGGTTGCGCGAGCAGGGTTACCGGGTGGTCTCGGTCGACGATCTGATCGCGGCCCACGAAGGTCGGCGCACTCTGCCGGAGAAGGCCCTTTTGCTGACGTTCGATGACGGGTACCAGAGTTTTTACACACGCGTTCTCCCCTTGCTCAAAGCATTCCATTATCCGGCTGTGCTGGCACTGGTTGGCAACTGGCTCAGTGCCGAGCCTGGAGAGATGGTCGAATACGGTAATCGACCGGTTCCGCGTGAAAAGTTCATGTCGTGGGAACAGCTCCGAGAAGTTGCCAATTCAGGCCTGGTCGAAATAGCCTCCCATAGCTTCAATCTGCATCATGGTGAAGTGGCGAACCCACAGGGAAACCAGGAACCGGCCCTCACCACTTTCATGTATGCCCCGGCTTCGCGAACCTATGAGACTGAGGAAGATTATTTGGAGAGGTTGCGTGGTGACCTGCAGGCCAATTCGCATCTTCTGGCCAGCAGGCTCGGCAAAACCCCACGCGTGATGGTGTGGCCCTACGGGCGTTACAACCGCCTTGCTATGACCGTTGCCCAGCAAACCGGCATGTCCCTGGCCTTCACATTGGATGCCGGAGTCGGCCACAGTGAGGATCTGACAGCCATTCCGCGTACCGTACTCACGCAGGATCCGGCCCTTGCTGATTTCGCATGGCAACTGCGCCATTCGGATATTGCCGACGCTCAAAGGGTCGTACATGTCGACCTCGATTACGTGTACGACCCGGATCCGGTCCAACAGGAAGCCAACCTCGGCCGATTGCTTGATCGAATCCAGGCGCTCCATGTCAATCTGGTGTTCCTGCAGGCCTTCGCAGACCCGGACGGCGACGGTGTGGCGGACATGCTGTACTACCCCAACCGTCACTTGCCCATGCGTGCCGACCTTTTCAATCGGGTAAGCTGGCAGCTGAAGACCCGGGCACACGTGCGGGTTTACGCCTGGATGCCCGTCCTGGCTTTTGACCTGGGGCGCGACGATTTGCTGGTGCAGGCCCTTTCACCGGAGGGCCGAGGCGCCGCAGAGGCACTTTGGCCCTATAAACGTCTCAGCCCCTTTTCTCCGGAAGCCAGGCGTCTGGTTGAAGACCTTTACGAAGATCTGGGCCGCCATGCCGATGTTGACGGTCTCTTGTTCCATGATGATGCCGTGCTGTCCGATTATGAGGACCTCAGCCCCCATGGGCAGGCGTGGCTGGACCGCATGAAAGACCTGCCGCACAACCTGGATGAAATACGACGGACGGCCGAATTGCGCAAGCGGTGGTCGGATCGCAAGAGCAAGGCACTGGTTGACTTTACGCGGCAGCTTGCCGATGCGGTGCGGACCTACCGACCTACCCTGAAAACAGCCCGCAACCTCTACGCCCAGGCCATCCTTGATCCTGAGGGGGAAGAATGGCTGGCACAAAGCCTCTCTCTTTTTCTGGAAAATTATGATTTTGCGGCGATCATGGCGATGCCGTACATGGAGAATGCTCGCAGACCGGAGCGTTGGCTGGAAACCCTGGTTTGCGAAGTTTCCAAGCAACCCGGCGGATTGTCGCGATCGATTTTTGAGCTGCAGAGCGTCGACTGGAATACGGGCGGGACACCTGTCGATTCGGACGTTTTGGCCAGACAGATGCGGTTGCTGCAAAGCCATGGTGCCGCGAATTTCGGATATTATCCGGACGATTTTGTCGGGGACCATCCTTTGAGCCGGAAGATCCATGAAGCGTTCTCTCTGCAAACCTATCCATTCAGGCCCTGATTATGCCCGAGATACTGACATCCTATATCCAGGCCGTTTTCAGCTTTGTCTACTATTATCCGCTTTTCATGGCGTATTTGTGGATGATTGGCGCCATTTATTACTACCTTCGCTGGGAGCGCACGAGCAACCGTCCCGACAACCCGCCTTTGCTCCCTCAGTATCCCGGTGTCTCCATTATTGTGCCCTGTCACAACGAGAGCAAAAACCTGGAAGAAACCATCGGATGCCTGGCTGCGCAGGATTATCCCGATTTTGAGATCATCGCAGTCAATGACGGCAGTACCGATAATACCGGAGCCATGCTGAAAGAGCTGGCCCGGCGTTATGACAGGCTTCGGGTCATTGATTTTTCCAAAAACCAGGGCAAAGCCATGGGGTTGCGCATGGCTGCCATGGTGGCCCGGCATGAGTTTCTTGTCTGTATCGACGGGGATGCGCTGCTGGACCGTCATGCAACCGCATGGATGGTCGGTCATTTTCTCAGCGGGGCCCGTGTCGGTGCAGTAACCGGCAATCCCCGTATCCGTACACGTTCCACCCTGCTGGGGAAAATCCAGGTGGGTGAATTTTCCGCCATTATCGGGTTGATCCGTCGGGCCCAGAGAATTTACGGCCGGGTTTTTACCGTCTCCGGGGTTGTCTCCGCTTTCCGGAAATCGGCGTTGCACAGTGTCGGATACTGGACGACCGACATGGTTACCGAAGATATCGATATCAGCTGGAAGCTTCAGATAGCCCATTGGGATGTACGTTATGAGCCTCATGCTTTGTGCTGGATTCTGATGCCGGAAACCTTCCGGGGGTTATGGCGACAGCGGCTGCGTTGGGCGCAGGGTGGAAATGAAGTTCTAATGCGTTATTTCTGGAATCTTTCCAGTTGGCGAAAGAGACGCATGTGGCCGGTTTTTATTGAATATCTGACCAGTGTGTTCTGGGGGTACTCGATGCTAGGTGTCCTCGTGTTATGGGTTCTTGGTCTGTTTATAGAGCTGCCTTCCCTCTTGTATGTAGACACCCTGATCCCGGCCTGGCCGGGTCTTGTTCTGGCGATGACTTGTCTTTTGCAGTTTGCTGTCAGTTTCGCCATTGAATCACGCTATGAAAAAGGGATCATCCGTTATCTGTATTGGATGATCTGGTATCCTCTGGCTTTCTGGGTGATCAATCTGCTGACGACGGTTGTTGCCTTGCCTAAAGCTATTCTGAAGAAAAAAGGGCAACGCGCGATATGGGTCAGCCCGGACCGCGGGCTCAGCTGAGAGGGATGAAATGAGGGCTACGGACAATCACCTGATTATCCATAAACCGGAGAAACAGACCTTTGGCCAGAGGTTCGGAAATCGGGCCATGACGGTTTTTTTCTGGTTCATCTATCTCTACCTGTGGAGACCGGCACTCTTTCTAGTGGCCTGGTTTTTTGGTGTCCAGCGGTTCTCCAAAATCATGATCGAGCAGGAAGGGTATCGCAGTCTCTTTAAGCTGCTCGGAATCTACGGAGGGATTATTCTCCTGATAGGGCTCCTTCTAGAATCCTGGTCTCTGTACAACTTGGTGAGGTTCCGCGGCAAGGAAAATCGCCGTCTCTCGGGACGGACGGTTTCTCCAGACCAGGTCGCGGAGCATTTCAGCGTGGATCCGGATTCCCTGCAGCACTGGCAGCAGGCTCGTTTCCTGACAATACATCACCTTCCCGACGGATCTGTGTCAGGTGTCGAGGTGGATCACTCTATCTAACGCTCAGGGGATAACTTCTATTTCCCTCTTGATTT
>QKGY01000358.1 GCA_003250235.1 Desulfuromonadaceae bacterium | reverse complement strand
GAACGTCTTTATATTGAACAGGTTTTTCGTCAAACCCGCTATCACAAGGTTCGCACTTCCGAAATTCTTGCCATCTCCCGTAAAACCCTCGACCGCAAATTGCAGCAGTTCGGAATCGCCAAAGACGAGTAACGGATTTTTCTCCTTCTCTTTTCTTCCTTCCTGCCTGACATCACCGTCCCCGGCTCCCGGTCTTTCCTGCGGCACTCCTGCGTCCTCTCAGAAATACCTGCTCTTCTCTCACGGTTGGCTTGGACAAAATGAAACATCCTGGGTCAATGTGGCCCGATTGCCTGCAAATTCTCATCTGCATTCGGTATACGGATTCACCTTCTAACTCGCTAATTTTAAAGAGATAACCCCTGACGTTATTCCGCATGGGCATGCTCTTTGCCGTATACCCATTCCGTTTACGCATCTACGCCCGGCAATAGCCGCCAACGGCTGCGACTCAGGTGTCGGGATAATTTTTTCAGATAGGAGAGAGTGTATGGCAACAAAGATTACCATTGATCCCGTGACCCGTATCGAAGGCCACCTCAAGATCGAGGCGATGGTTGATAACGGCGTGGTCAAAGAAGCCAAAAGTTCGGGGATGCTCTACCGGGGCTTTGAAGAAATCCTCATCGGACGCGATCCGAGGGACGCCGCCCGCATCATGCAGCGCATCTGCGGGGTCTGCCCGACGTCGCACGGACTGGCTGCCTCCTTTGCTCTCGACGAACTTTACGGCGTCAACGGCGCAATTACCGACAATGGACGTATCTTGCGCAACCTGATCCAGGGGGCCAACTTCGTCCAGTCCCACATCCTTCATTTCTATCAGCTGGCCGCCCTCGACTATGTCGATGTCACGGCCGTCGCCGATTATGCCGGCAGCGACCCGACGTTGAACAAGGTCAAAGATTTTATTGGCCGTGGTCATCTCGGTCCCTTCGTCCCGCGCTACGAAGGAGACTATCGTCTGAGCAAGGAAGAGAACCGCACCGCCGTGGCCCATTATGTCCAGGCACTGAACATGCGCCGCATGGCTCAGGAAACCATCGCCATCTTCGGTGGGAAAATGCCGCACAACATGTCCATCGTGGCCGGTGGCGTCACCGCATCGCCCACCGTGGATAAGATGGCGGCGTTTCTGGGTCGGGTCAATCAGCTTATCGACTTTATCGACACCTGTTATCTCCCCGACGTGGTCATGGTCGCCAAACGCTACAGCGATTACTTCGGTATAGGTGCCGGCTGCAAGCAGTTCCTCTCCTTCGGGGTCTTCGATATGGACAGCGATCCCGATCTGACCAAACGCAAGCGCTACATTCCCCAGGGGATTGTCAAAGGCAGCGACCTTAAGCTGCGCCGCATCGACCCGGCTCTGATCACTGAAGAGGTCGAGAGCAGTTACTACGTCAACCACGGCGCGCAACATCCTTATGATGCCATCACCAAGGCCGATCATCGCAAACCCGGAGCTTACAGCTGGTGCAAATCCCCTCGCTACAACGGCGAGGTGCTGGAAGTCGGTCCCCTGGCCCGTATGCTGGCCAGTTACAGCGCCGGCGATAAAGAGGTCCAGGGTCTGGTGAACGGCGTTCTCGGCAAGTTCAACGCCTCGCCCGCCGCCCTGTTCTCGGTTCTGGGCCGCCACGCCGCCCGGGCTATCGAGGCTAAGCTGGTCGCGGAAAAACTCAGGGGCTGGGTCATGCAGCTCCAGCCGGATGCCCCGACTTTCACCGAATTCAACCTGGATGTGACCTCGCGCGGCATGGGTCTGCACGAAGCTCCCCGCGGCGCGCTGGGACACTGGATCGTTGCGGAAGGGGGCAAGACCAAGAACTACCAGGCGGTCGTTCCCACCACCTGGAACGCGGGTCCTATGGACGCTCAGGGGCAGCCGGGGCCGATCGAGCAGTCCCTCATCGGCACCAAGGTCGCGGATAAGAACAACCCCTTCGAACTGGTCCGCATCGTACGCTCCTACGATCCCTGTCTCTCCTGCGCCGTTCATGTAGTCACCCCGAAAGGTGAGGATCTCGGCCGCTTTGTGGTAGGGCCCCAGTAATGTTTGAGACCGGTTGCAAACGAGCCCCGGTTCTGGTCATGGGCGTGGGCAACATTCTGCGCCGTGATGACGGATTTGCCGATGCGGTTCTCAAGGAGCTTGAGCAGATGGGTCTGCCCGATACCGTGGAACTTTTCGATGCCGGAACCTCGGCAATCGATCTGATGGATGTGTTCGACGGTCGGGAGCATCTTATCGTTCTCGACGCTGTTCGCGGAGGCCAGCCGGCCGGAACGCTGTACCGTTTCAGCCCCGATCAGGTTGAATCCGGCGCTCTGCCCATGAATTCCCTGCATCAGGTCGGTCTGCTGGAGACCCTCAAGATCGGCGAACTGGTGGACTGCAAACCGAAAGCAACCGTGGTTATCGGCGCCCAGCCGGCTGATACCGGTCTGGGTATCGGCCTGGGGCCGGAGATGCAGGAGGCAATCCCCCGTGCCGTGCAGCTGGTTTTGGATGAAATCGCTCAATTTGCCCATTAACGTTGATTCGTTTTAAGGAGAGTTATCATGCCCGTTACCCGACGCAAATTTTTGAAATATTCTGCCGGCTCCGCCGCGGTGCTCGGCGTCAGCCTCTTTGACAATCCTCTTCTTCGTAAAGCCTTTGCCAGCGCCATTCAGGAAACGCCCATCATCTGGCTGGCCGCCGGGGCGTGCAGCGGCTGCAGCGTCTCGTTGCTCAATGCCCTCTCTCCCCGGATTCAGGATGTGCTGCTCGATCAGGTCGTCCCCGGGCATCACACCGAACTGGCCTTTCATCCCACGGTGATGGCGGCTTCGGGCGATCTGGCCATGAAAGCCATGTACGATACCGAAGAGCGTCCCTTCCTGCTCGTGGTCGAGGGCTCGGTTCCTACCAAGGATGGCGGCGTAGCCTGTGAAGTCGGCGAGAAAAACGGCCAGGGGATTACCGGTCTGGAGCATGTTCTCCGGCTGGGTGGGAAAGCCAAGGCCGTTATCGCCATCGGCAGCTGCGCGGCTTACGGGGGGGTCCCCAAGGCGCCGCCCAATCCCACGGGGTCAAAAGGGGTCATGGAAGTGTTCAAGGAAAACGGCATCGACACGCCCACCATCAACGTACCCGGATGTGCCGCTCATCCGGACTGGTTTATCGGCACCGTGGCCGCCATTCTGCTCAATGGTCCCGAGTCGGTCAAAGTCGACCAGTACGGTCGCCCTGAAATGTTCTACAAGCCTTTGATCCACGATAACTGCCCGTTGCGCGGTCATTTCGACGCCGGTCGCTTTGCCAAGAATTACGGCGACCCATACTGTCTCTACAAGCTGGGATGTAAAGGGCCGATCACCCACGCCAACTGCCCTGAGAAGAAGTTTAACGGCGGAGTGAACTGGTGTATCGAGAACCGTCACCCCTGTATCGGTTGTGCCGAACCCGAATTCCCCTTTACGCAGACCCTGGCCGGAACCGTGCCCATTGCTGACGCCACGCCTCCGTCCCTCTATCCCCCCATCTTCACGGATCATACGCGCAAGTTCGACGTGACCCCTGTCTATACGGCTCTTGCCGGAGCTGCTGCGGGGGCTGTGGGGGTAAAAGTGTTCAAAAAGGACGGGGACAAGGAGTCCTCCGACGGGGAAGGGAAGGAGTAAGGCATGGACATCAGTCGCAGAAAATTCTTTAAAGTGACAGCTGCCGCTGGCGGTGTCGCCGCCTGCGCCGTAGCCAAGCCGGCTCTGGCCCGTGAGGCCAAGGAGCCCGATCCCAACGAGTATGGCATGCTGAACGACTCGGCGCGCTGTATTGGTTGTAAAGCGTGCCAGGTCGCCTGCAAGAAGGAAAACAAGCTTCCCACGGAATCCTCCCTGGAGGATTCCCTGTACGATTCGCCCCGCAATACGTCCGAGCACACCTATACGCTGATCAAGCTTTTCAAGGACGACAAACGCGGCGTATCGAGTTTCGTCAAGCGCCAATGCATGCACTGCGTCGATCCGGCCTGCCAGTCGGCCTGCATCGTCGGGGCTCTGAAGAAACAGCCTGACGGATCGGTCAAGTACGATGCGCAGATGTGCATGGGGTGTCGCTACTGCATGGTCGCCTGTCCGTTCAATATCCCCCAGTTCGAGTGGAAAAAAGCGATTCCGGTCATCACCAAATGCACCCTGTGCAGCGAAAGCCGCCTGGCCAAAAACAAGCCGACCGCCTGTTCGGAAGCCTGTCCGGCGGGGGCTATCGTCTTCGGCAGACGCGGTGATCTTTTAAAGATTGCCCGCTCGCGCATTGAGGCGTCCCCCGAGCTCTATGTCGATCACATCTACGGAGAGAAGGAAGTCGGCGGCACGAACGTCTTTTATCTGAGCAAGAAAGAGGTCGCTTTTGCGTCTCTTGGCCTGCCGGATTTCGATTACCGTCCGGTATCGGGGCTTACGGAGAGCATTCAGCACCGCATATTCCAGTACTTTATACCGCCAATCGCGGTCTATACCGTTCTCGGAGGCATCATGTACTACAATCAACGACGCAAGAACCAGGCCGCCCAGGCTCAAGGAGGTGAGGAGCATGAGTAGACCGGCAGCGCCGTTACGGCAGAAATTTTTCACCTTCAATGTCGCCGTCCTGTTGTTTTTTATCGGAGCGGGAGTGGTCTTTGCGTATTTCCGGTTTTTCCACGGGTTCGCCTCCATCACCAACCTGAGCCCCGGCTTCCCCTGGGGGATCTGGATCTCTTTCGATGTCGCCTGCGGCGTCGCGCTGGCCGCCGGCGGGTTCACGACGGCGGCCATTGTCGAGATTTTCGGCCAGGGACGCTATCACCCGTTGCTGCGTCCGGCCACCCTGACGGCCTTCATCGGCTATTTTCTGGTGGCTCTGGCGGTCTGCTTCGACCTGGGCAAGTACTACAATATCTGGCATGCCCTGGTGTTCTGGAACGGGACGTCGGTTCTGTTCGAGGTCGCCTGGTGCGTCATGATGTATCTGACGGTCCTGGCTATCGAGAACCTGCCTGCCGTTGTGGAGCAGTACAAAGGCAATGTGCAACTGCCGGGCAGCCTGGGCCTTCTGGATCGGCCGACCAACTGGTTTCTCGGACGCGCCGACCAGGTGCTGCGCCGCACTATGGCCTTCTTTGTCATTGCCGGCGTGGTCCTTTCCTTCGGCCACCAGTCCTCTCTGGGAACCCTGATGCTCATTGCGCCCTACAAACTTCATGAGCTCTGGTACACACCGCTGTCCCCCCTGTTGTTTCTGACGTCGGCGGTCAGCGTCGGCATCCCCATGGTCATCTTTGAGGCGACCCTGGCCACCAAGTTCTTCGGTCGCAAACCCGAGACGGAGCTGTTGAGTGGAATCGCCGAGTATATCCCCTCTTTTCTCGGGACGTATCTGTTGCTGCGCATCGGCGATCTGGCGTATCGCGGCGTGCTGGCCAAGGCGTTCGACGGCAGCCTGCAGGGATATTCTTTTCTTGTGGAACTTTCTCTGTTTGCCATGCCTTATTTTCTTCTCAAAAGGCCGCGCATCCGTGCCAACGGAACGTTCCTGTTCCTTTGTGCCTGCTCCGTGATCCTGGCCGTTGTGCTCAACCGCTTCAATGTCTTTCTGATCGGAGTCAATCCGGGGAACGGCTACAATTATTTCCCGTCGGTCGGGGAAATTGCCATAACCCTCGCTTTCGTGGCTTTCGGCGTCCTCTTGTACAAGATCGGCGTCAACTATCTGCCGATTCTGGAAGAGCAGGCTCCGGATCACGAACCGGCCTGACCCTTTGCCGTCAAAACCCGGTCCCCCATCGATGGGGGACCGGGTTCTCTTCGTCCGGCTCAACTTGACGCCAGGACGAGCCTTCCCGTAGAATATGGCGAGTAAAGCGGTAATAATTCTCCAGCTCAGGGACGGCTCTGTATTTCATGACGGACGCGTTTCATAAAGAATCGATCTCCGGTCCTGTTTTTTCGGACCTCTGGCGTGCCATGAGCCGGGCAGAGATCGACCAGTTTGTCCGGGTTCTGATGACGGCGTATGAGGTCATCGGGGTTCAGGAAAAGAAGGGACGGTTGAGCCTCTCGCGCATCGAGGATCCGACCGGTCTCAAATTGGAATTCCCCCCTTCGGTTCATTCTCCCAAGAAGTTTCTGTTCCCTAACTGGGAAAAACTGTTTCGCTTCCGCCTCGATGGCAAGGTTCTCCTGGAACCGGAAAAAGCGGCCGAGCCGCGGGTTATTTTCGGCATTCACCCTTGCGACATCCACGCCATCCGGGTTCTGGATGACTGCCTGTTCGAGGGGGAGGCGGATACGGTTTACCAGGCCAAACGGGAGGCGACCCTGCTGATCGGTGTTGACTGCGTTCCCGACAGTCACTGCTTTTGTACCTGCATGGGGACGGACCGGGTCGAAAACGGTTTTGATCTGTTTTTTCACCGACTCGGCGAGGGCTATCTCGTTCAGACCGGATCGGAGCGCGGCGAAGCGCTTCTGAATCATTATGCCCCCGGGGTTGTCTCGCGCGCCGGAGAACCCCCTCTGCCATTGCAGGTCAAACAAAGGGTCAACAAGCTGTATTTCCCTTATGAGTCCTTGAGTTCCGTTCTCAAGGATGCCTACGATGATCCGCTCTGGAGTGAAATCGGCGGACAGTGTCTCGGCTGCGGGGCCTGCAACCTGCTTTGCCCGACCTGCTACTGCTTTAACGTCACGGATCGGCTCGATATCAACCTCGAAGGGGGGGAGAGGGTCAGGACCTGGGACTCCTGTCAGCTCGACCAGTTCTCCCAGGTAGCGGGGGGCGATAATTTCCGCTCAGATCAGGCCGATCGCCAGCGGCACCGCTTTTTCCGCAAATACAAATATCTCTGGGAGAAGCACAGACGCACGGCCTGTGTGGGGTGCGGCCGTTGCAGTCGCGAGTGTCTGGCGGAGATTCAGCCCACCGAGATTCTTAACCGTTTGTTTGAAAAACGTCTGCTTCCCCCGCTGAAAAAGCTTCCCGGGGCGGAGTATACTCCGCAGCTGGCCGAAATTACCGGAGTGGACCACCTTACGGAACGGGAAAAGAGTTTTCGCCTGCACCTACCTGAGCCCTGTTCGTTTTCTCCCGGCGCTTTTCTGGAAATCTCGGTATTCGGCCTGGGTGAAGCCCCTTTCACCATTGCATCTCCCCCCGGGGATGGGCTCGACCTGGAAGTGGTTGTCCGTTCCACCGGCACATTGACCCAGGCACTGCACCGCCTTCGTCCAGGGGATACCGTCGGGGTACGCGGACCGTTCGGCAACGGTTTTCCGATCGAAGCCTTTGTCGGCAAAGACGTTTTGCTGGTAGCCGGTGGGCTGGGGATGGTGACGCTTCGCTCGCTGCTTTTGTCTATTCTGCAACGGCGCAGCGAGTTCGGGCGTGTGACGCTGCTTTATGGGGCTCGCAATGTTGATTCGCTCCTGTTTCTCGATGACCTGCGTGCCTGGCATCGCTCCGGCGACATGGACTGCCGACTCATCACTCAGGAACCTACCCGGGGCTGGGCAGGACTGCAGGGTGACGTGACCATGCTTTTCAAAGACATCGAGATCAATCCCGCCCGCAGTGTCGCCGCGGTTTCCGGACCGGCCGGCATGTACCGCTTCACCAATCCGCTGCTCTTCCGTCTCGGCTTCGGGGACGATCAGGTGTAT
>QKGY01000025.1 GCA_003250235.1 Desulfuromonadaceae bacterium | reverse complement strand
CCTCGAACCGGAAGCCGTCGCGGAGGCGACATCGTCCGGAAGCGGCCGCACCCTGGCGCTGCTCGGCGTGTTGTATCTGATCTTCGGCGCCACCTACATGGTGTACGGCACCTTCCTGGTCACGGCCATGGTGGGAGAGTTCGGTCTTTCCGAAGCCCGGGCCGGCATGCTGTGGTCCTGGGTCGGTTTCTTCAGCCTCTTCTCGGGGGTGGGATTCGGAGCGCTTTCGGACCGCATTGGTCGCAAGGGCGGGTTGATGGCCGTGTTTATCATACAGACTCTGGCCTACCTGCTGGCCGGCTCGGCAATGGGGACCTGGACCCTGGTCCTCTCCGTGGTTCTGTACGGGTCGGCGACCTTTGCCATCCCCACCATCATGGCGGCGGCGGTGGGCGATCTGCTCGGCTTGTCGCGGGCGGCTGCGGCCTTCTCGCTGATCACGCTCTTTTTCGCCGCAGGACAGACCATCGGGCCCGCGACCGCGGGGGTCATCGCCGAGGCCAGCGGCACTTTCACCACCCCCTTTCTGCTCTCCGCCGCGTTGACGGGGCTGGCGGTGGGGTTGGCCCTGCTGCTTCCGAAGGGAGCCGGATCGCGATAAGCGTGTTTGCCGTTGGGGGAGGGGATGGAGAATTTCGTACAGATCGGCGTGTTCGTCCTGCTGGGGATGCTGTTCCGGCGCCTGGAGGCCTTCCCCAAGGACACGGGGCAGACGCTCAACATGTTCGCCCTCTACGTCGCGTTGCCGGCGCTGATCCTGCTCAAGGCCCCGCAACTCCATTTTTCTTCGCAGATGCTGACGGCCGCTGTGCTTCCCTGGGCGGTTCTCGCTCTTTCCATCGGCATGGTGCTTGCCGGCTCGAAAGCTTTCGGCTGGTCGCGTTCGGTGGAAGGGGTCCTGCTCCTCGTGGTGCCGCTGGGCAACACCTCGTTCATGGGGGTGCCGATGGTTCAGGCCTTCTTCGGCGAGGCCGGGCTCCCCTATCTCATCGTCTATGACCAGATCGGCACCATGCTGACCTTTGCCACCTACGGCTCGCTGATCCTGGCCTTGTACGGCAAAGGCGGCCGTCTCAATCTGCCGGCCATCGCCCGCAGGGCGCTGCTCTTTCCTCCCACCGTCGCCCTGCTGGTGGGGATGCTGGTCCGCTCCTGGCCCTATCCTCCGGTCCTGGTGACCATTTTGCAGAATACCGCCGGGACCCTGATCCCCCTGGTCATGACCGCCATCGGCTTCCAGATGCGCTGGCGCCTGCAACCGAGCGTGCTGGCCCCGCTGGGGTTCGGCCTGGGAGTGAAGCTGGTTGCGGCCCCTCTGATGGCGCTGCTGGCCTGCCGGCTGCTGGGACTGCACGGACTGGGGGCCGATGTCCCCGTGTTCGAGGCCGGCATGCCCCCCATGGTTACGGCGGGAGCGCTGGCGGTGGCGGCGGGGATGGAGATCGACCTGGCGGTTTCTCTAGTGGGGCTGGGCATCATCCTGGCCTTCGGGTCCCTGCCCTTGCTCTATCTGCTGCTGCACCTCTGGCCCTGAATTTCCGTCCGTCTGGTCGAGGGGGTGTTCGTTGGCGGCTCCTTCTTCCTCGGGAGGGGACGGCGCTTCGAGCGTTTCCGGTGTTTGCGGCGGCTCCGGTTGTTCCGGCACAACCTCCGGCGTGGCCTCCTGGGGTTCCGGGCCCGTGGAAACGGCCGGTTCCTCCTCAGGCGGTTCGTTCAGGTGACTGAGTTCGAGCACGCTCTGTGAAAACTGCTCCTCGCTCAGCACCCCGCGCAGGTAAAGCAGCTTCAGGATATGGGCGGCTCTCTGCCGCACCTTTTTCGGCCGGCGCTCGGGATTGAAGGCCACCCGGGGTCCTGGCAGGATGGCGGCCAGGAAGGCGCATTCGGCGGCACTCAAGTCGGCCGCGGATTTGTCGAAATAATGCCGAGCCCCCTGACCGGCGCCGTATACCATCGGTCCCAATTCCACGACGTTGAGGTAGAGTTCGAGAAT
>QKGY01000244.1 GCA_003250235.1 Desulfuromonadaceae bacterium | reverse complement strand
GGCCAACCGGCTGCCGCAGGGGGAGCATATCCCCAACCCGTTCTTTGCCAATGCCGTGATGGTGGCCGTGGAGAGCGGCCCACAGAAGGTCGGTCAGTGGCTGGAGGAGACCCGCAATGTCTATGAGGACTATCTCCGAATCTTCGGCGAGGAGCCGCCGGAGGCCGGGGCCGTGGCGATCATGACCGATACGGATAACACGGGAGAGGCTGCGGTGGCCTATTACGATGACCTGCGGGTCTGGAGGCGTCCCTGAAGAAGGGATCGGGACGGGTGCCGGTCAGGGAGTTCTGTGCGGGGTGTCTCCGAGCAGCGATACCCGGTTGCGCCCGCTGCGCTTGGCCCTGTAGAGGGCGTAATCGGCTTCGCGGATGAGATCGTCGATATGGCGAATGCTGGAGTGCGGGAATGCCGCGACGCCGAGACTGACCGTCAGGGACAGGGAGGCCAGTTCATCGGTAAAGGAAATGTCGGCACATCCCAGACGGATGCGCTCCGCGGCTTCTGAGGCTTGATCGAGGGTCGTTCCCGGCAGAATGATGGCGAATTCCTCGCCGCCGAACCGGGCGGCGATGTCGTACTCCCGCAGCCCTGCATGCAGGACGTTGGCAACGCGCTTGAGGACAAGATCGCCGCGCTGATGCCCGTAGGTGTCATTGACCTTTTTGAAATGGTCAATGTCCAGCATGATGAGGGCAAGAGGGGTGTTGGTGCGGGTGCTGCGGGTCAGCTCGCGATCGAGGGCTTCGGTGAGAAAGCGGCGGTTGAAGAGCTGGGTCAACGGGTCGGTGTTGGAGAGCTTGAGCAGGAGTTCGTTGCTTTTTTTCAGGCTGTCCTGCAGGGATTTGATCTTCAGTTGCACCTTGACCCGGGCGACCAGCTCTGCCGGATCAAAAGGTTTGGTGACGTAGTCGCTGGCCCCTTGCTCCAGGCCGCGAACCTTGGCGTCCTGATCCTCGCGCCCGGTAAGCATGATGACGGGGACGTCCTGCAGTTCCTCCCGCGTGCCCATCATGCTGAGGAATTTGAAGCCGTCCATGCCGGGCATTTCAAGATCGCACAGGATGACGTCAACCCGCTTGTTGAGCACCATTTTAAATCCCTCGATGCCGTCGCCCGCCTCAAAATAAAACGTGAACAGGGAGGTCCGCTGCAGGATGTCGATGATCTCCTGGCGCAGAGTGGGCGAATCGTCAATGATCAGGATCGATGAATTCATCGGTGTTCCTTGGGAGAATAATGATGTACATTAAGGCATTGAAATAATTTTGTAAAGAGACAACCGTCAGGTTGGGGACAATGTTGTAAAGCAGGCTATAATGGAACCTAGATATTCATGAGAAAGGGGAGTTCCTATGTCTCTTGTTAAAACCTGGTATTCACCGGAAGATGCGGCCAATAAGTACGGAGTTGGCAAAGCGACCATTCTCGAGTGGGTGGAGGAGGGGCTGGTACGCTGCGAGAGGGAAGATGGCAAGGTCGCCAGGGTCAATGTCGACGATCTGAAGCTTCAGCTTGAGGATTTTGTTCGGGAGTCCGAGGGTGAGTGATCCCCGGCATGTCGATGTGGCGGTGGTTGGCGGCGGTATCGTCGGTCTGGCCACCGCCATGGCACTTTCGGAAAGTGCGGAACTGTCCCTTCTGGTTCTCGAAAAAGAAGCCGGGTTGGCGAGACACCAGACGGGACACAACAGCGGCGTAATCCATTCCGGGCTCTATTACCGTCCGGGGTCGCTCAAGGCACAGACCTGCGTGGAGGGGCGCAAGGCGCTGGTGGACTTCTGCCGGGATCGGCAGATTCCCTTCGATCTCTGTGGCAAGCTGGTTGTCGCCACCCGCCCGGAAGAACTCCCTCTGCTGGAGACTCTTCGGGAGCGCGGTCGGCAGAACGGCCTGGAGGGGATCCGGTTGCTGACGGCCGAAGAGATCGCCGATTTCGAACCCCATGCGACGGGGCTGGCCGCCCTGCATGTGCCGCAGACGGGAATCGTCGATTATGTGCAGGTGACAGAAGCCTTTGCCGATCAGGTTCGCAGTCGGGGAGGAGAAGTCCGGACGGAGGCGGCGGTGCGGCGCATCCGTCGCGCGGGGGACAGGCTGCAGTTGGAAACCCCCCGCGGGGATTTTACCTGCCGGATGCTGGTCAACTGCACAGGGCTGCATTCTGACCGGTTGGCCCGCATGGCAGGGGTGGATCCCGGCGTCCAGATCATTCCCTTTCGCGGCGAATACTATGAGCTGGACTCCTCCCGGTGTTCCCTGGTGCAGAATCTCATCTATCCCGTTCCCGATCCGGAGTTTCCTTTTCTCGGGGTGCATTTCACCCGGATGATCGGCGGCGGGGTGGAGGCCGGGCCCAATGCCGTGCTGGCGTTCAAGCGCGAAGGATACCACCGCAGCAGCTTTTCCTTGCGGGATTTCTCCGAAATCATGGCAAGCGCCGGCTTCTGGCGTCTGGCGCGGCGGTATTGGCGTGCCGGCCTTTCGGAATTCCGTCGCAGTTTCAGCAAAAGGCTTTTTCTGCAGGATCTCAGACGGCTTTTGCCCGAACTTCAATTCGCCGATATCGTTGCCGGGGGCTCCGGGGTGCGGGCCCAGGCCGTCGATGCCGGCGGAAACCTTGTGGACGACTTCCGCATTGTGGAAACCGAATCGATGGTCCATGTCCTCAATGCCCCATCGCCGGCAGCCACGGCATCCATCCGCATCGGCCAGACGGTGGCGGAACGGGTCCTGGCCCGGCTTGCGAATGCCTGAAACAAAAAAGGGCCCGGCGAAAACCGGGCCCTTCCTGTACTCTCTAAGAAAAGGGGTCAGCCCACTTTTCTCCCCCCGCAGGCTTTCAGGCTCTCGGCGGCATGGCGCAGCATCCTCTCCGTAGTGGCCCAGTCGACGCACTTGTCGGTGATCGACACCCCGTATTTCAGCTCTTTGAGAGGGGCGATAGGCTGGTTGCCGGCTTCGAGGCTGCTCTCGATCATCAGCGCGAATATCGAGGTGTTGCCTTCGGCGATCTGTGTCATGACATCGCGAAGGACCTCTTCCTGCCGTTCGTGGTTTTTCAGCGAGTTGGCGTGGCTGCAGTCCACCATGATCGCTCGGTTGAGGCCGGCTTTCTGCAACATCTGCTCGGTTTTGGCAATGTCCTCGGCGTAGTAGTTGGGGCGGTCGCTGCCTCCCCGCAGCACGATGTGCACGTCGGGATTTCCGGTGGTTTTGACGATGGCGTTCAGCCCCTCGTTGTTGATGCCGAGGAAGCTGTGCGGATGACGGGCAGCGCCCATGGCGTCGATGGCGATCTGCAGACTTCCGTCGGTGCCGTTCTTGAACCCGACGGGGAAGGAGAGGCCGCTGGCCATCTCCCGGTGGGTCTGGGATTCGGTCGTACGGGCCCCGATGGCTCCCCAACTGATCATGTCCGCCAGGTAATGTGGAGTGATGGGATCGAGCATCTCGGAGGCGATCGGCAGACCCAGCTCGGTGATGGAACACAGCAGGCCGCGGGCCACGCCCAACCCTTTGGAGATCTGGTGGGTGCCGTTGAGGTCCGGGTCGTTGATCAGCCCCTTCCAGCCGATGGTGGTCCGAGGCTTTTCAAAGTACACCCGCATGACCAGCAGCAGCTGATCGCTCAACTCCTGCCCTAGGCGCGCCAGTCTTTCGGCGTAGTCGAGGGCGGCACGGGGATCGTGAATGGAGCAGGGACCAACCACGACCATCATGCGCTTATCCCGGTTATGCAGAATATCGGTGAGCTGTTCGCGGGCGTTGCTGACGAATTCCGCCATCTCTACGGACAGGGGGAAAACCTGCTTCAGGTCTGCGGGAGAGATGATGGGCGTCAGGCCGCGGATGCGAAGATTGTTCGTGCGTTTCATGGCAAATCCTGGTTGCGGGTTGACAGAAATCCGGGGAAGCGGATGCGGGGGACCGGCACGATTTCAGAGGATGCCAATCTAGCCTTTTTTTTAAAAAAAGTCAAAGTTTGCAGGCAGTTCTGCCGAAATCGAAAAAGCGTTCCGGCGGGCAAAACCCGCCGCGATGATCTACTGTCGTCGGGGAAAGCGTTTGACAGCCCCGGCGTGTTTCTGTATAACAGGGTCGATCATTTTTTTTCGTGAAAACCACTGTTTAGAGAGGTGTCGATGATGATTCTGAGAGAAATTGTTCTGGCCATCGCCCAGGTCGTGGACCTGGCTTTCGGCATTTACATATTTATCGTCATTGCCCGGGCTCTGATTTCCTGGGTGAACCCCGACCCGTATAATCCGATTGTCCGCTTTCTCCACAATGCCACGGATCCGGTTCTGAACCGCATGCATCGTCTCTTGCCGCTGAGCTTCGGAGGGATAGACTTTTCACCGATCGTTCTCCTGATCGCCCTCTCTTTTGTGCAGCGGATCCTCAAGGTTCTTCTGGTGCAACTCGCATACAGTTTCTGACAGGCGGCCTTATGCGCATAACCCCCATAGAAATCCATCAGCAGCAGTTCAAAACCCGGCTACTCGGTTATGATTCGGCGGGTGTCGACCAGTTCCTGGAGATGGTTGCCGAAGAGCTCGAACGACTCCATAAGCAGAACAACGAGCTCAAGGAAGAGCTGGTGCGGACCCGCTCGGCCTTGGAGGAGATGCGCAAGCGCGAGGCGATGCTGAAAGAAACCCTGCTGACGACCCAGAGAATGACGGACGACATCAAGGCCAATGCCCGAAAAGAGGCCGAGGTAACGGTGGCCGACGCGGAACTCCGGGCCGAGAGGATCCTGCGCGACGCCGAGGATCGCCGGCTGCAATTGATCGGAGAAATTCAGGAAATCAAAAGGCAGAAGATCTCTTTCGAAGGGAGCCTTCGGACCCTGGTTGAAAGCCATATGCGTCTGCTCGACCTGGAGGTGGTTCAGGTGCAGGGAAGCCGACGGGACGATCTGATGCTGGAGGAATCCCTCCCCTTCGATGGGGATATCCCGCGAAAAAGCACACGGGAAAGAGAAACCCGTTAGACGATGTATCCTTTTCTGCATCCATCCGGGGATGACGTTCTTGTCGACCTGTTCGTTCAGCCCCGAGCCAGCCGCAACGAAATCATCGGTATTCAGGGCAATGAACTGAAAATCCGATTGACCTCTCCTCCGGTTGAAGGGGCGGCCAACAAGTTGTGCTGTGAATTTTTTGCCAAATTGCTGGGAGTGAGCAAAGGGTCGGTTCGCCTGGCTTCCGGCGAAAAGTCACGGCACAAGCGTCTGTTGCTGGAGAGCATTGCTGTGGCCGAGGTCGCCGAACGGTTGACGCCTCATCTCTAAAGAGGCTCCCGTTTTCATCCCTGGGGTGTCTTGACAAAATAGGGGGAAGTCATTACATTGCACCCAACGGATTTATTGGAGGAAATCGTTATGCCCATGTATGAATATGCGTGTGAAAAGTGCGGCCTGGTCTTTGAGGCCATGCAGAAATTTTCCGATGCTCCGCTGACCGAGTGCAAGGCCTGCGGAGGTCCTGTAAAAAAACTCATCTCCCAGACGGCGTTCTCCCTTAAAGGGGGCGGATGGTATGAACAGGGTTATTCCGGCGGAGGCGGGGGTGGTTCTTGTGCTTCGGCGGGCTCGGGTGGCGGATGTGCCGGCTGCCCCAAAGCCGCTAACGAATAAAAAAATCCCCGGACGAGCAGTCCGGGGATTTTTTGTTTTCGGCTAAGGCTCCCTCAGGCCTGATGGGTTAACGGCAGGGGGGACTGGTTGGTCCAGCTTTCCGTGGCAGCGGGGTTTTCCGGGCCGTCGAAGATTTCCGTGCGGTTTCGGCCGTTGCGTTTGGCGGCATACAGGGCTTCATCGGCTTCGGAGACAATTTGCTGGGCATCGCTCAGGTCTCCGCGGGGAACGCGGCGAATGCCTATGCTGACCGTGAGGGGATGGTTTTCCGGCAGTTGCGGCAAAGCCAGCCGGGTGATTTTTTTGCGGATGCGTTCGGCAACCCGGTAGATATTTTCGTCCGATGCGCCGGGCATGATGAGGGCGAATTCCTCCCCGCCGAAGCGGCACGCCGTGTCAGAACGACGGATGCTGTCCTGCAAGGCTTGGGCGATGGCTTTCAGGACCACATCCCCTATCGGGTGCCCATAGGTATCGTTGATCGCCTTGAAACGGTCCACGTCGATGAGCATGAGGGAAAAAGGCGCTTCGGTTCTATTGCTGCGGGCCACCTCCGTCTCTAAGGCTCTCTGAAAGAAGCGTCTGTTGAACAGTCCGGTCAGCGGGTCCGTGGTGGCCTGTCTCTCCAGATCCTCCTTGGCTCTGCGCAGCAGGGCGACCCGTTGCTTCCAGCCGAGCTGGGCCCGGATACGGGCCGCCAGTTCTTTTTCAGAGGTTTCGAAGCTCAGAAAGTCGCAGGCACCTGCCTCGAGGCCGCGGATTCTTTCCTCTTCCGCCCCGGTGTGCGCGAAGAGAAAAACCGGCACCTCGCTCCAGTTTCCCTGGGTCCCTAATTCATGGATCCATCCGTAGGATTCGTGGGAAGGATCGGAAACCCCGTAGAAAATCATATCGACCGCTCGGGATTTCATGGTGGTCATGGCCCGTGCCAGGTCCTTTTCCTTCATGATGTGGCTGAACGCAGAGGTCCCTCTGATCTTGTCCTCCAGGTGCCTTCTGTCTCTGCCGGAGCATCCTATGATGAGACTGGTTGCGGTCATGGTATTTTCCTTCTCTTCAAAAACAAAGGTCGCCGCAAACGAGACGGCTGATTGTTGCTGACTTATTTAGCATAAGCCGTACCAACGGTGAGGCCGGCATGTCTTGCTCTGTTTTGTGCTGCAAAAAATGCCATAATAACAGCAGGTTGTTTGTTGGTCTCGGATCCTTGAAGCGTTCCTTTGCCGATATCAACCCCAGCTCGTTCTTGTCGTGATTTTGACTTTTTGGCAGTTGGGGGCGGATGTTAGCCTGTCGAGTGATAAAAGTCGAGATTTTGACGGCAGGGGCGGATGGTTTTATGAGATCCGGTTACCCAGAAAAATCAGGCCGCGTATACAGTTTCTCAATCTTTACAATCGTCATCCTGTTGCGTATAGTTGTTTTCATTTCAAGGAGGACTGAGATCGTGGATAAAATCATTGACGGAAAAGCTATTGCTGCCAGCCTGCGCCAGACCATTGCCGCGGATACGTCCGCGCTTAAAGCGAAAGGGACAACCCCGGGACTCGCCGTCGTGCTTGTCGGAGAAGACCCGGCCAGCCGTGTGTATGTCTCCATGAAGGAAAAGGCCTGCGCCGAGGCGGGGATCTTTTCGGATGAGCACAAGCTTCCTGCTGAAACGACCGAGGCGCAACTTCTGGCGCTGATCGACGAGCTGAACCGTGACACCCGGATTGACGGTATCCTTGTACAGCTCCCCCTGCCGGGGCATATCGACGAGAGCAAGGTTCTCGAAGCCATCTCGCCGGCCAAGGATGTGGACGGTTTTCATCCCTACAACGTCGGTCGGCTGGTGACCGGAAATCCGCTGTTCCGCCCCTGTACTCCCTATGGCGTTATGAAGATGCTCGAAGCCAAAGGGGTCGCGCTCTCCGGCAAAGAGGTGGTTGTGGTCGGCCGTTCCAATATCGTGGGTAAACCTGTCGCCCTGATGTGCCTGGCCGAAAACGCCACTGTGACGATCTGTCATTCGCGTACCCGCGATCTGGCGGACAAGGTTCGCAAGGCCGATGTCGTCAT
>QKGY01000394.1 GCA_003250235.1 Desulfuromonadaceae bacterium | reverse complement strand
CTCTTCGGCATCGTCAAGGCCTTTCGCTCCAGTATCCTCGCGCTGACTATGCCGGTCATTATTCTCGGCTGCATCATCTTCGGGATCACCACCCCCACCGAGGCCGCCGCCATCGCCGTCTTCTACGCGCTGTTCGTCGGGGTCGTCATCTACCGGGCCCTGAGCTTCGCCGATATCCTCGAGATGCTGATGCGCACGGCGAAAATCACCGGGGTGGTCTTCCTCATCATCGCCTCGGCCTCGATCCTGGGGTGGTGGCTGACCTTCATGCAGATCCCCCAGGCCATCACCGCCTGGTTCCTGTCCTTTTCCAGCAATCCGCAGGTGATCATCGGCCTGATCCTCCTGCTGCTGCTGACCATCGGCATGTTCATGGATATCAACGCAGCCCTGATTATCCTGGCTCCCGTTCTGGCCCCGCTGACGTTGAAGATCGGCATGGACCCGGTGCATGCCGGGGTCATGATCGTTCTGGCCCTCAACATCTCGCTGATGACGCCGCCGGTCGGTGCCTGCCTGTTCGTGCTGGCCTCGGTCACCGGAGAGAAAATCGAGCGCATCACGGTGGCCCTGTGGCCCTTTCTGGTCGTAGAAACCCTGGTTCTGGTCATTATTGCGTTCTGGTCGAAGTTGACCCTTTTTGTCCCCCGGCTGCTCGGCCTGTAAGCGGCAGCCCCCCACACCTTTGAAGGAGGAAACCATGCGTATCACGAAGTCACTGGCTCTCGGCGTCGCTCTGCTTCTGGGCTTCGCACTGGTGGCCGCGCCTCTGCCGGCGCAAGCGGCCAAAACCCTTAAACTCGCGCATCTCAACAACGAGGATCCCTTCGACAACGCCACCGGCGCCATGGCGGCCGTCTTCAAAAGCCTGGTGGAGTCCGGCACCAACGGTTCGGTGGAAGTCCAGATCTTCCCCAGCGGCCAGCTGGGCAAGGATGCCGAAGTCCTGCAGCAGGTCAAAGCGGGCGCCATTCAGTCCACCATCGCCACTTCGGGCGGCATGGCCTCCATCTATCCGCTGATCGGCGTTCTGGACGTTCCCTTCGCCTTCCCCAACATCAGCGCCACTTACGCGGTATTCGACGGTCCCTTCGGACAGAAGCTGGCGGCCGACATCAACAAGAAGACCGGCCTCAAGGTGCTGGGTTTCGGCGATTCCGGCGGGTTCTTTGCCTTCACCAACTCCAAACACCCCATCCACACCCCGGCCGACATGAAAGGTCTGAAGATCCGCACCATGGGGCTGCAGACCCACAAGACTCTGGTCTCCGCTCTGGGCGCCCAGCCGGTCTCCATCGCCTGGGCCGAGGTCTACACCTCTCTGCAGACCGGCGTGGCCGACGGCCAGATGAACCCGGTGCCGATCATCAAGTTCGCCAAGTTCGACGAGGTTCAGAAATACCTGACCCTGACCGGCCACCTCTTCGCTCCCTACCCCTGGGTGATCAACCAGAAGTTCTTTGACAGCCTGACCAAGGAAGAGCAGGACGTCGTCCTGTACGCCGCCAAGTCGGCCGTCGTCGCCGGCCGCGGCATCAGCCGTATCATCGAGGCCTCCGACCGCGGTCTGCCCGCCCTGGCTCAGAAGATGGAGATCTACACCCCCACCGAAGCTGAAAAAGCCCAGTTCCGCGATGCCTCCGCGCCCGCTGTGAAGGCGTATATCGTGGAAAGCCTCGGCTCCGAAGGGGAAGCGCTCATGAACGATTTCCTGGCCGCCGTCAAGGCTGCCGGCAATTAACGCAACCGGGATTTCCTGTAAACACAACGGGTCCCGCAGGAGATGCCTGCGGGACCCGTTTGCGTATAGCCCTTGCGTGCCGACAAAAAGGGATCAGCCCTGCTTTCCGAGATGCTCGAGGTAAGCTTCCCACTCCAATGGCAGCAGGCTCTGCTTCTTACTGTTGCATTCCTTGCAGGCCGGTACGCAGTTCCCCTTGGTGCTGTGTCCTCCACGGACCAGCGGGACAATGTGATCCAGGGTCAGCTCCTTGGGAGGAACCGTGGCACCGCAATAATAACAGCGACCGGTGCCGATGCGGTTCTTCCACCACTGGCTCTGCCGTAATTGCCGCGCCTTTTCCCGCTCGCGGCGTATGTCTTCTTCTGTGACCTCGAAGAATGATTCCATGCTGCCTCCTGCCGTTAATTGGGCTCATAGTACCCGAAACCGCGGATGGCGCACAACCCCGATGCGCGGGCCCCGTCCCCGTCCATCTTGCACTATTTGTCAAAGTATGCCATCTATTAGAGCCTGATAAGCTCGACTGGAGAACCCGACGGTCCTCCGCTTTCAACCCCTAGCCCTGACCCTTATGAAAATACTTATTATCGGTGCCGGACAGGTCGGTTATTTCCTCTGCGAGAGACTCTCCCTGGAAGGGCACGAAGTCACCCTGATCGACCGCAACCAGGAACATCTGCAGCGCACCCAGGATCGTCTCAACGTGCTGGGCATCGCCGGCAACGGCGCCAGCGCCGAAACCCTGGAGCAGGCAGGCATCAAGGACACCGACATCTTCATCGCCGTCACCGACATGGACGAGGTGAACATCCTCGCCTGCCTGATGGCGCGGGAATACGGAGTGGCTACCCGGGTGGCCCGGGTCAAGAGCATCGACTACCACGGAGGCGGCGCCGTCCTTTCCAAGGAAAAACTCGGCATCGACCTGCTCATCAACCCCGACGATGCCGTGGCCGACGAGATCAGCAAAATCGCCTGCCGATCCGGGGCCTTCGACGTGGCTGAATTTGTCGAAGGGCAGATTCAATTCCTCGGCTACCGCATCGGCGAAAGCAGCCCCCTGTGCGATCTCACCTTGCGGGAACTCGGTGAGATTCGCGGCATCTACCGTTTCGTCGTCACTGCCATCACCCGCGGAGACAAGACCATCATTCCCCGGGGCGACGACAGCATTCAGGCGGGGGACCGCATCTTCATCTTCGCCCATCAGAAGGACCTGCCTGCCATCCAGTACATGCTCAAGCTGGAGGAGGAACAGGTTCGCAAACGGCCTCGCATCTTCATTCTGGGCGGCGGTCACATCGGCCTGCGCATTGCCGAGACCCTGGAGCAGCGCCGCTTCGACGTGCGGCTGGTCGACCATAACGAAGCCCGCTGCCAAAAGCTCTCGGCAAAACTGAAACGGACGATGGTCATTCATGCCGAGGGTACGGACATCCGTACCCTGATCGATGAAGGGGTGGAAAACGCCGACGTGTTCATCGCCGTGACGGACAACGACGAAACCAACATCCTCTGTTCGCTGCTCTGCAAAAAACACGGCGCCCGCCGGGCCCTGGCCCTGGTCAACCATCCGGAGCTCGTCAATCTGGCCCCGACGCTGGGTCTCGATGCCAGCGTGTCACCGCGCCTGGCTGCTGCCGGAGCGATCCTCAAGTACGTACGCCGCGGCGGGGTTATCTCTCTGGCCACCGTCGAAGGGAGCAATTCGGAGGTTCTCGAGATCGAGGTCAAGAGCGGCAGCGGCATCGAACATACGGCCCTGAAGGACCTGCATTTCCCGACCGGAGCAATCATCGGCGCCATTGTCCGGGGATCGAGCTATGAGATTCCCAGCGGCGAAAGCATTCTTCTGGGAGGAGACAGGGTGGTCATCTTCGCCATGCCGGGAGCCCTGGCCAAGGTGGAGAGGTTATTCGAGTAGATGAACATTCTGCTGACCTTTCGCATCCTTGGCGCCATGTTGCTCTTTCTGGCTGCAGCCCTTCTGGTTCCCATCCCTTTTTCCCTCTATTTTTCCGACGGTGCCACCGGGGTTTTCATCATCTCCTCCCTCATCACCCTGATGACGGGGGTCCTGCTGTTTCTGGGATGTCGCTCGAATAAGGAACTTTCGGTCCGCGAAGGCTTCGCCGTCGTCACCTTCGGGTGGATCTTCTATACCCTTTTCGGAGCCCTTCCCTATCTGCTCAGCGGCAGTATCCCCAATGTCGTCGATGCCTGCTTCGAAACCATGAGCGGGTTCACCACCACCGGAGCGACGATCCTCCAGGTTATCGAGGGGTTGCCGGAAAGCATCCTGCTGTGGCGTTCGCTGACCCACTGGATCGGCGGCATGGGAATCATCGTCATGTCTCTGGCCATTCTGCCCATGCTGGGGGTCGGAGGGATGCAGTTGTTCAAGGCCGAAGTCCCCGGCCCGACGGCCGACCGGCTCAAGCCGCGCATCCAGGACACCGCCAAGCTACTGTGGGGCGTTTACGTGCTGCTGACCTCCCTGGAGACCGGACTGCTCATGCTCGGCGGCATGAATTTTTACGAGGCCCTCTCGCACGCCTTCGCCACCCTGGCCACCGGAGGGTTTTCGACCCGCAACGCCTCGGTGGCGGCTTACGACAGCGCCTATATCGACTGGGTCATCACCGCTTTCATGTTTCTGGCCGGAGTCAACTTCACCCTTCACTATCATGCCCTGCGCGGCAGGATCCGCGAGTATTTCCGCAACGAGGAGTTTCTCTTTTACCTGGCCCTGACCGTTGGCGTGACCGGCATTCTGGTGTTCTTCAACCAGGGAACCACCTACAGTTCCCTGCTGCAGAACCTTCGCTACAGCGCCTTCCAGACCACCTCGATTCTCACCACCACCGGCTTCGGAACCGCCGATTACGAAACCTGGCCCGTCATTACCCAGTATCTGCTGCTCTTTTTGATGTTCATCGGCGGCTGCGCCGGATCGACCGGCGGCGGCATGAAGGTCGCGCGTATCCTGCTGCTGTTCAAGCACGCCATGGTTCAGCTGTACCGGCTCATCCACCCGCGGGCGGTACGCCTGGTCAAGCTGGGAAACCATCCGGTGGACCGCGAGGTCATGCAGGCCATCCTCGGTTTTTTCGCCCTGTACATGGGGATCTTCGTCGCCGCCTCCTTTCTCATGGCCGCCTCGGGGATGGATGTGGTGTCGGCCGGTGCCTCCGTGGTGGCCACCCTGGGCAACATCGGCCCGGGTCTCGGCTCGGTGGGCCCCGTGGACAACTACAGCCATATCGTCCCGTTCGGCAAAACCGTGCTCATCGCCTGCATGCTTCTGGGGCGGCTTGAGGTATTCACCGTCCTGGTGCTGTTCTTCCCCTCCTTCTGGCGCAAGTGAGCCCTCGACGTCTGCACGCCCACCACGGGGGGATATACTGAAGGCATGACTTCTTTTTCCTTCCGGGCAATCGCGACACCTCTCAGCCTGCTCAGCCTCCTTCTCCTCGTGTTTGCTCGCCCGGGGTTCGGCGCCATGGAGCATCGTTTTCTGTATTTTCCCGACAAGGACCTCGTGACCACCCCGGCAATGGCCGGCCTGGCGTTCGAGGATATCCGCTTTACCGCCGACGACGGCGTTGCGCTCCACGGCTGGCTGGTGCCGGGCAGACCCGGATGGCCGATGGTGCTGTTCTGTCATGGCAATGCCGGCAATATCTCCCACCGCGTCGACAATCTCCGGCTGTTCCACCGCCTGGGGGTCAGCGTATTCATCTTCGACTACCGGGGGTATGGCCAAAGCGCCGGTACGGCCAGCGAGGAGGGAACCTACCGGGATGTGCGCGCGGCCCTGCGCGTTTTACAGAGCCGCGGCTGGCAGCCTGCGCAGATGATCTACTTCGGACGCTCCATGGGGGCTGCCGTCGCCCTTCAGTTGGCCACCGAGGTTTCGCCTGCGGGGCTGGTGATCGAATCCCCCTTCCCCTCCATCGCCGCCATGGGCTGGCACCACTACCCGATCCTCTACCTGCTGCTCGGTTGGACGTTCAGCGCCCGCTATGATAATCTTTCCAAGATCGACCAAATCGACTCCCCGCTGCTCATCTTCCAGGGAGAGAAGGACCTCGTCGTCACCGAGGATATGGCACGCAAACTGTTTGACAGGGCCAGGGAACCCAAAACCTTTTACCTGATCGCCGGCGCCGGACATAACGACACCTACGACATTGGCGGCGCTGCCTATTGGGACGCATGGAGACTCTTTCTCCAGGGGGTTTTTCCGGAGCTGCCGGAAATTCCCTCTCACCCTCAACCGGGAGACACACCATGAGCCGAATAATTGCCACTCTGATCGCCACCCTTGTGCTGATTACCCCCCATGCCGCCCTGGCCCTGACCGGCAGCATGCGCTGCGGCAGCGATGTTCTGACCGAAGGGATGAGCAAGGTGGAAGTGCTGCAAAAATGCGGAGAACCGTTGATGAAAGATGTGGTCGGCGAAGAAACGGCCTACGACTTCGTCCAGGGAAGCGGCACCGCCACCAAGGTCACGGTGGAGCAATGGACCTACGATGCGGAAAAAGGGAGTTTCCTCCGTATCCTCACTTTCAAGGGGGGCACCCTTTTTGACATCGAGTATGGAAACCGGCAGTAAATCGATCGTTTATCCCCCCTCTCTCGTTCAGGGAGTTTTCGGCAGCTTTTTTCCCGCCGTCCCTTGCACAATCCTCATGCTGTGATAAAAGCATCCTAATATATGGGGTTTTCCCCTTCAGCCTTTACTCGGCAGAAGGGGAACCTTTCCTTGAAATTCTTTCCGTAAACCGCAGGATTTCACACAAGGAGGCATGATGATGCGCAAACTCACCGGACTCTGTCTATTCCTCGCAGCCACCCTACTCGGACTGGGCACCAGCGCCTTTGCCGGCGCAACCCTGCAACTCAGCGACGACAGCAAAATCGATTTCGGCTTCCGTCTGCAGTCCCTGTATCTCAACACCGACAAGGATCTTGACGGCGACGGCAGTTACGAAAGATATGACGATTTCAAAGTGCGCCGTGCCCGGTTGCGCGTTGGCGCGGACATCACCCAATGGGTGAACATGTTCATCCAGACCGAGTTCGCAGAAGATGCCGCCACGGGGGCGGATATGCGCATCATCGACGCCTTTATCCTGGTCAAGCCGCACCGCCTGGCCTGGATTTATATGGGCGAGAACATGGCGCCCGTCACCCGCCAGAACCTGACCAGCTCCGGCGCCTTGATGGCCGTCGACCGTCCAGGCATCACCTACAAGGTGCTCACTTGGGGAACCCGGGCGCTGTCCACCTTCTCGACAGCGACCTATGCGGATAGCGACGCCGGGCTGCGCGGCGACGTCGACGTGCGCGACACCGGGCTGGTCCTTATGGGCAACTTCGATCTCAACGACATGACACACGTCAAATACTACCTGGGGGTGGCCGACGGCGTGCAGAAAGCGGACAAGGACAGCGAGCGCTACAGCGGACGCCTGCAGCTCAACCTCTTCGACAAGGAAGACGGCTTCTATCACCTCTCCACTTATCTGGGTAAGAAGAAAACCCTCTCCTTCGCCGCCGCCTACGACACCCAGGCGGATGTGGCCTTCGACCAGGCCACCGGCAACCGGGTGGATTACACCCTGTACACGTTCGACGGGTTCCTCGACTATCCCGTCGGCCCGGGAACTCTGACCTGCGAAGCCGGCTACATCAACCTCGACCTGGATGATGCCGGCATTCTGGCGAATGCCGCCGGAACCGCCCTCTCCACCGCCAGCGCCCTGCAGTCCCAGGGAGACGGCTACTATGCACAGGCAGGCTACTACATCAACCAGTGGCAGCCCTGGATCGGCTACGAGCAATGGTCCAGCGACGCGGCCAACGACAAGGGGAGCTTCGACGCAGTGAAGTTCGGCCTGACCTACTACCTCAAGGGGCACAACGCCAACATCAAAGTGGGTTATGAGATCTTCAACACC
>QKGY01000063.1 GCA_003250235.1 Desulfuromonadaceae bacterium | reverse complement strand
GACGGGACGGGTGCGAACCCCGTCGGCATAGGCGAACGCATAGCCCTGCGCCTGCCTGAAGATATCCTTGCGCGCCATCTCGTCGAACATCGCATCCTGCAGCTTTTTCATCCGCGTCGCTCCCATGTTTTTGAGGTCTTTTTCTGCCCTTTGAAACAGACATACCGGGTTCTTCGCGGGGACACAAGGCCCAGTTGCGACGTTTTGCAGGGATACAGTGAGGGGGGGCGGGTCAGGGCTCCAGGATCTCTGCCCGGTTGTTGGTCGGCGTTTCCCACTCATGGCAGAGATCGGCCAGGTAGCGAAGAATCCGGTCCTCGGCCAGGTCCGGCGGGATGCTGAGGTCGTCCGCCAACCGCTTTAACCCTTCGGCCCCCAGGTAAAATACTATCCACCGGCGATCCGTGCGGACGACCTCCAAACGCTTTCCAAACACGTTCATCTTCATCGGACAATCTCTATTCCCGGACAAATTCCAGGGTGTGTTCAAGGCGGATGCAGTCGGTCACGCTCATGGCGCCGGGGCATTTTTCGATGTAGTTCTGCAGCGCCCAGCGTGCATCGGCTTCTTCGTCGGCGCTGCCTTTGAGGGTGTAGCGGACGCGGATCTCGGTGATCTTGAGGACGCCGCCGACATTTTCGATGTCTCCTTCCACGTCGGCACGGTAACGGTCCGAATGGGTGCGGATCTTTTTGGTCGCCAGCACGCTGGCGAGAGTCCCCATCATTCAGCCGGAAACCGCGCCGATGATGTGGTCGAGAGTGGCGGCGTGCTCGACGATGGGGTCAACTTTGTAGAATTTCTGGATGCCGCCGTGAACCCCGTAATAGACCGGTTCGGCAAAGCCCTCGATATGGGCGATGCGAATGGGGCCGCGGTCTCGGGTGATGGTGATGCGCGAGGTATGAACGATTTCTGCCATGGCAAGGTCTCCTTTCCGGCTGAGCCTAAGTAAACCTTACCACAATGGTGGGATAATAGGCGGTTTTCAAAGATTCGGCATGCTGAGAGGGGATTATTCGGCTTCTTCAGCATATTCTTTGAAAAAATAGCGCTTATATCCAAAAATAGTTCTCATCTCTTCAAGGATGACTTTGCGGTCTTTTTGGATGCTCCCATACTCGGGGAGTAACGCTTCAACGATGATGCCATTTTCAAGTTTAACAACAAGGTAGGTTTTTCCGGATCTTCCGGAGCCCCCGGTCATGCCGGTGACCACCCCGGTTACATTGGTGATGCGGCCGGAGTATTGAAAGAGGCTGAGGGAAATGAATAGCAACGCAATAAGGAAGAAGAAAATACCCGCCCAATATAGTTGCCGTCGATCGCGTTTCTCGATCCGGTCAAGTTCGGTCTTGTAGGTATCACTCACGGGGAGTTGTCCGGAATCATTGGCTGTTTTATGAGATTCTCGCGCATTTCCTCTGAAAAAAACAGGGGGGGGAATCCACCTCTGAAGTCCGCTTCCATTAATGGACGTGCGCGACCACGACGACGAAGCTGACCGAGACGAACCAGGCCCCGGCCATAATGGAGGCTAGGAGATTTGCGCCGGTGTTCTTCTGCTTTCGTTTCCGCACGGCGTTGACGAGCGAAAATAGCACCAGTGCCTGGAGGATGCCCAGCCATACACATATGGCGCCGCCGAATGCCCGTATGGCGTACGGGTAGGGGAACAGGTACGAACCCATGAGCGAGGGGACTTCGGCCGAATCCGCAAGGAAGAGCCAAGCCGTCAGCGCCACCGACGTGAGAATGAGATAGACAAGGCCGACAATCGCCATGCGCGTCCTTTTCCTGGCGAAACGGAAACAATCCCCTATTTTTTATCGTGCTTGTCCATGTCGGGCAGGAGCATATAGCTGGAGACGATCTCCTCAAAGGGTTTCAGCCCTTTCTGGAAGTCGTCTTTGGCTCTGGCCGAGAGAACGACGAAGTTGATGGTCTTCTCCGTCTCGATATAACCGGCCGCCTCATAGTTGCCCCAGTTGTCCCCTTCG
>QKGY01000169.1 GCA_003250235.1 Desulfuromonadaceae bacterium | reverse complement strand
GCGGCTGTGCTGGGGGCCAATTGCGGCTCCGGACCCCGGGAGATTCTCAAGGTTCTGGAGCGGATGGGGCAGCTCTCCGCGTTGCCGCTGTCGGCCTTTGCCAACTCGGGATTCCCGCAATATGTCGACGGTCGCTATATCTACCTGGCCACTCCCGATTACTTCGCGTCCATGGGACGGGAAATGGTGTCGGCTGGAGCTTCCCTGGTCGGGGGGTGTTGCGGAACAACCCCGGAGCACATCCGGGCCCTCTCCTGGGCCTTAGCGGGGCTGAAACCTTCGCCGCGCCGTGAAGTCCGTCGTCCCCGGCTGCGTGAAGAAGTTACTGCCGCCCCGGTTCCCCCACAAAGAAACTTTTCTTGATGTCTTGGGGAAACGTCCTGTCGTCACGGTCGAGCTGGATCCGCCGAAAGGACTGGATGTCAGTAAGATCCTCTCCGGTGCACGGACTTTGGCTGAGGCTGGCGTTGATGCGATCAGTCTTGCGGAAAATCCGCTCGCCCGCATCCGGATGGGGAACATCGCGTTGGCCCGAGCGATCCAGGAGGAGGCCGGTGTGGAGGTGATCGTGCACATTACCGGGCGGGATCGTAACCTGATCGGTTTGCATTCGGACATGATGGGGGCCTCCATGCTCGGTATCCGCAATGTCCTGGCCGTGACGGGCGATCCGGTTTCGGTCGGCAGTGAATCGGGGGCTACCAGTGTCTTTGATCTCAACTCCGTAGGGATTCTCAAACTGCTGAGCGCTTTGAACGGTGGCAGAAATCTCCTTGGAGCCGAACTGGGAGGACAGACCCGTTTTCTGTTGGGAGCGGCATTCAACCCCAACCCGGCCAATCTCGAAGGACAGTTGAAAAAGCTGGAGAAGAAGATAGAGGCCGGTGCGCGTTTTGTACAGACCCAGCCGGTTTATTCGCTGGAAATCCTGTCGCGGCTTCTGGATCGTACCGCGCCTTTCGGCATTCCGGTGCTTGTCGGTATCCTTCCCCTGGTTAGCGAGAGAAATGCCGAGTTTCTTCACAACGAAGTGCCAGGCATTACCTTGCCTGAGTCGGTTCGTCAGCGCATGAAAGGGAAATCAGGGGATGCTGGGGTGCGTGAAGGGATGGCGATTGCACGGGAACTGATCGAATTTGGCCGAGAAAAGGTGGACGGCTATTACCTGATGCCCCCATTTGGTCGCGTGGAGCTGGCCCTCGAACTGATGAGCGCTATCCGTCAGAACAGCGACTGACGCCCAGAAGGGCATCGAGCGCCCCTTTTTCATCGAGTTCAAAGAGGTCGCTGCAGCCGCCGAGGAGGGTGCCGGCAATAAAGATCTGAGGAACCGTCTGGGTTCTGGCCCGCTGGCGCATCTCGGTTTCCTTGAACGGGTCGTGCGTGATGTCATGTTCCTGAAAGGAGATCCCTTTGATGCGCAGGAGCTCTTTGGCTCGCTGACAATAGGGGCAGTAGCTCTTGGTGTAGATTTCCACATTATTCATTTTATTGCTCCAGAGTACATCCTGCTTCTGAACATAAACTCTACCCCAGCTTTATGGGGATAAGCCGTTTCGATTTGCTTTGGTGGTGTTGTTGACCGGTCTTCTGGCCTCCTGCGCAATGGCGCCCAAGGTTTCAGATGATTTGACGCCTTCGGTCTATGATTTTGCTGAGCGCCTGCGATGGAAAGATTTCCATGGAGCCTCCCGGTATTTTGTCGAAGAGGATAACAGGAACGGCATCCTGCAGACGTTTTCGGATATGAAAGATCTGGAGATTACGGATATCGTGATCCAATCGATTGACATCACGGGCCAGGGGGAGGACGCGACCACGACCATGGTCATGGAATATTTTCTGTTGCCTTCCGTTGCGGTAAAAACATATCGGTTCCAGCTGCAGTGGCGTTATTCCGGGCTCAAACCCGATGCGTCGGACTCCTGGCGTATTGTTTCTCCGTTCCCTTCTTTCCCTTGAAAGCCGCTCAATTCCGTACAAAGTTTGCGGGATTAAGCCCATGCAGAAAAAATTGTTATTCCAAGCTGTTATTGCGGGAGCTCCTTCCACTCGGGGTAAATTTTCCCTTGCTTTGGCGGTTTCGTTTATGGTATTTAGCTGCATACTGTATACAAAATAGAAGGGGGATGGCGCCATCAGAAGAGGGGTTTTCTCCTTTTGCTTAAGGCTTTGCGTCCCCCTTTGGCTGTTGTTAAAGGGGTCTAACAGGAGGTCGATTTGGCTCAGGTCGTATTTTCCAGTTGGGAAGGAAAAGTTATAGACAATCGCAGCGGCGAGGCTGCGGAAGATGCCTCCCTCAAGCTCAAGCTTCCCGAGGGTTATCTGGACAAGGGGAAAGTAGGGGCGTTTATGGGGTGGGATGGTGTCGTTGTCATGGAGAAGGACACCGATGTCGTAGCCATGGCCGCCGAGTATATGAAGCGTGTCCAGGAGAAGTACTGCTGTGGCAAATGCACTCCGGGCAAACGGGCGACCAAGGTGCTGCAGGATACCCTGGCACGCATCGTGGCCGGAAAAGGGAAGGAGCAGGATCTTCAGACCATGGAAGATCTCACGTCTCTTCTCGAACAGTGCAAATGCACCCTTTGCATGACTTCGGCGGTCCCCGTCTTTCACACCCTGAAATACTTCCGCGACGATTATCTCGCCTATATTGGCGGCGCTCGTACCGTTCAGCCTGCCAAGTCCTATGTCGAGAAGCTGACGGCGCCCTGCATGGACAAGTGTCCAGCTCATATCGATATTCCGGCCTACATCGAGGAAATCAAAGAGCGGCGCTTTGACGAGGCCCTTTCCACCATCCGCCGTAATATGCCGATCCCGGCAGTGTGCGGTCGGGTCTGCCCCCATCCCTGCGAGAAGGCCTGTCGGCGCGCGTTGGTGGATGAGCCGGTCAGCATTATGGTGTTGAAGCGTGTTCCTGCGGACCACGAGTGGATGCATCATCATCAGCCTCCCATGCAGCCCAAGCCCTCTACCGGCAAGAAGATCATTGTCGTCGGAGCCGGCCCTGCCGGACTGACCTGCGCCTACTATCTGGCGCTCGAAGGGCACAAGGTCAAAATCATCGACATGCTCTCCGAGCCCGGCGGTACAGTGGCCGTAGGTATCCCCGATTACCGTATGCCGAGACATCTTTTGCAGCGGGAAGCGGATATCATCAAGGCTCTCGGGGTCGAGATCGAATACGGTGTAAAACTTGGCCGTGATGTCTCCCTCAAGCAGCTCAAGGAGCAGTACGACGCCATCTTCCTCGGTACCGGAGCTTTCAAGTCCAAGCCCATGGGGGTGGAGGGCGAAGACCAGGGGTATGACGGCTTTTCGACCGGCGGCATCCATTATCTCAGAGCGGTGGCTCTGGGCGAGCCGATCGTGACTCCCAAACGGGTTATCGTGGCAACACGGCCATTGACTGTGTCCGTGTCGCTCTGCGAGAAGGTGCCGAAGAGTCCATTCTGGTTTACCGCAGAACCCGCAAGGAGATGCCCGCCGAGTCTTACGAGGTTGACGATGCGGAAGAGGAGAACGTCAAGTTCGAGTTTCTGCGCAATCCGACGCGGCTGGTTACGGAGAACAACAAGGTCGTTGGTGTTGAGGTCGTCAAGATGGAGCTGGGTGAGCCGGACGCCTCGGGTCGACGTAGTCCTCAGCCGGTCCCCGGCAGCGAGTACGTGATTCCCTGTGATCTCGTTATCCCCGCTATCGGTCAGGACCCGGATCTCGATTATCTGGGTGAAGATGATTTCGGCATCAAGCAGACCCGCTGGAAGAGTATTGTGACCAAAGGCGGGACCATGATGACCGATTGCGAAGGAGTCTTTGCCGGTGGCGACTGCGAATACGGAGCCATGACCGTGGTGGTTGCCGTTGGTCACGGAAGACGTGCCGCCCGGGCCATCCATCGTTATCTCAGTGAAGGCAAGGCGTATCTCAACGACGAGGATGCCATGGAAGATCTGGTCAACCAGTTTGGTGCCTTCAACGACAAGGAAAAAGTCGGTATACTCGGAGGGCTCCATCGCGAGCATCAGCCCAAAGTCAACGGTGCCGAGCGGGCAACAAACTACGAAGAAATCGAACTGGCCATGCCTGAGAGCCAGGCCGTCGCCGAAGCGGAGCGATGCCTGCGTTGTTATCGGGTTGGTATGATAGCGGTCAACTAGTCTAGCCCGGATCTTCATTGTCCTTTTCCAGGGCTCCTTGAGGACCTGGATGGGCAAACGAAGGGCTGCTCTGATAAACCAAAGGTGATGAGTCCATGGTCAATCTCAAGATCGACGGAAAAGATGTCCAGGTAGAAAAAGGGGCT
>QKGY01000439.1 GCA_003250235.1 Desulfuromonadaceae bacterium | reverse complement strand
AAGATCAAGGAGTTCGATTTCCCTTCGTCCGACGAACCGGATACCCCATGAACCGCCAGTTCCCCCGCCCCCTGTCTATCCGGGGCAAAATGACCCTTGCGGCCCTTACCCCGCTCATCATCATCCTGGTTCTTGTCTCCTTTGCTATTTCCTATCTGATCAACGCCTGGATCCTTGGGGAAAGTCAAAAGCGGGTTCAGCATGATCTGGATTCGGCAAGAGCCGTCTATTCGCATGAACTTGACCGTATCCGGGACGTCGTGCGTTTTACCGCCAATATGGCGACCAATGCCGAATCACTTCAAAACCGGCAACTCGATCGTCTCATTCAGGAAATTAACGCCGTACGGAACCGGGAGTCGCTTGATTTCCTGATGGTCACGGATACGCACGGAAATGACCTTAATGACTCTTCCGGAACGACTCCCCCTGATTTCGTCCTGCGGGCAATTCGTGATGGGGGTTTCTCCGGCACAGTACTCCTCACCCCTGCCCAGATGATGCGGATTGATTCAACGCTTCCCCGACAAGCCAGCATTCCTTTCATCAATCCGGATGGAAGCCGTTCCGATGGCGATGAAACAAAGGGGATGTTCCTCGTGGCGGCAACGGAAATTCACAATGCAAATGGCAAGCCCCTCGGCTGCCTTTACGGAGGGGTCCTTCTTAACAATAACCTGAGGCTTGTTGACAGGATCAAACAGATCGTTTACGGAGAGGAGCGTTTCGAGGGGATTGAAGTCGGAAGCGCCACCCTCTTTCTCGGCGACCTGCGGGTGGCGACAACGATCCGGCTGAAAAATGGGGAACGGGCCATGGGGACACGGGTTTCTCCCGAAGTGGCCCGATCCGTTCTGGAGAAGGGGCAAAACTGGTTGGCCAGAGCAAAGGTGGTGGACGAATGGTACCTGACCGCCTATGAGCCTATCCTCAACGCGACCGGCAGCCCTATCGGGGCCCTGTATGTCGGTCTCCTCGAAAAACCTTTCGATGCCTTGAAAACCAGAACGTCCCTGATTCAGTTGGGGCTCCTGGTTCTCGGCGTCACCCTCGGCTATCTGCTCTCCCGTGAGATCTCAAGGCACCTCTCACGCCCCATTCTGGAATTGGATGCCATGGCCCAGAAGGTTGCACACGGTGAACGCAACATCCGCCTTTCTAAAAGCACTACCGACGAAATCGGCGATCTGACCCGAACCTTCAACAGGATGACGGCATCCCTCGAGGACAGGGAGGATCAGCTCAACCGGCTCAATCAGCAACTCGAGCTCAAAGTGCATGAGCGCACCCGGCAGCTTGAAGAAAGAAACCTTGAGCTCCTGCGCACCAAGGATGAACTGGTGCGCACGGAAAAACTGGCGGCTATAGGCTCCCTGGCTGCCGGGGTAGCCCATGAGATCAACAACCCTGCGGCTATTATCCGCGGCAATGTGGAAATACTCCTGATGGAATTGTCCGACGATGAGTCAGGGCGCGAAGAAGCCGAAGAGATCATGAAACAGACGGAACGGATTGCCAGCATTACCCGCCATATGCTGACCTTCGCCAGAGAGCAGGCCGTTCACCCCAAAGCGGTTGATCTTAATGATCTGCTTGACGACATCCTTTCCCAGGTCAGTCACCAGGTAGAAATCGGCGAGGTTGACATCATCCGCGACTTCACACCGAATCTCTGGCCCCTCTTTGCCGATGAAGAACATCTGCGACAGGTTTTCACAAACATTATTCTCAACGCTCTCCAGGCCCTTGCAGGAAAGGGAACGTTGCTTCTGGAAACGCATCTGGACGACAAAATTATCGAGGTAGCGATCACGGACACGGGACCGGGCATACCCGAACGCATCCGCAGCGAAATATTCAACCCCTTTTTCACCACCCGACCGCATGGCACAGGGCTGGGTCTATCAACAGCTTATGGAATCGTGCAAGCGCTGGGTGGAAGCATCGATGTTGAAAGCCCTGGAGAGGGAGGAACGCTCTTCCGTGTCCGACTTCCTATCCATCGCGAAAAGCCTGAACGGTCCTTCTGAAACTCCCCTATAAAGCTCGCCTCAAGATCTCCGTGATGACAGCCTCGGTATAGTCGGACAAACGCCACTTATGTGCCAGCATGGTCGCATTTTGTGCAATGCGGGGAATATTGTCCCCATCAATGCCGGCATCACGTAGAGAAATAGGACAGCCAATACTCTTGAGCCATTCTTTGAGCGCCTGGACGCCCTTTTCGGCGGCATCGGCATCAGAGTCCTCCTGAACGGCGAAGACTCTTCGTGCAAACCGGGCAACCTTATCAGGATCGCGCTCGGCAGCAAATTGCATCCAAGCAGGCAGGACAATCGCCAACCCCGCGCCATGAGCAATGTCGTACAGGGCGCTCAAAGAATGTTCGATCATATGATTGGGGAAACCGTAGGGACCGATGCCCGCAGTCGTTAATCCGTTAAAAGCCAAACTTGCCGACCACATCATGGTAGCCCGGGCGTCATAGTCGCAGGGATTTTTCAGGATCGCCCGGGTACTTGTCATGATGGTTTTTATCAGGGATTCAACCATGCTGTCCTGGAGTGGTATAGCCGTGTCTTTGCCGGTAAAATACCCTTCCAGCATATGGCATATGGCGTCTGCTGCAGAATAAGCCGTATAGTCGGCAGGCACACTAAATGTCACTGTCGGGTCGAGTATCGATACCTTTGGAAACAACAGCGGTGAATTGATATTGAATTTCTGCCGGGTCTCCTCGTTGGTGACCACCCCTCCCGAATTCATCTCCGATGCCGTCGCTGCCAGCGTCAGCACCGTCAATACCGGCAGAGCGTCCTGTACCACAGCTTTGTCGATAAAGAAGTCCCAGACTTCCCCCTCGGTTCTCGCTCCTGCGGCAATAGCCTTGGCCTCATCGATGACACTTCCCCCACCCACGGCGACAATCAGGTCAACGGTTTTGGACTTGGCCAGCTCCACGCCCTGACGAACGTGCGAGAGAACGGGATTTGATCTCACGCCACCAAAATCCACGAAGCTTATCCCTGCCTCGGACAGTGACCGTACTACGACATCGTATAGACCACTCGCTTTGATGCTGGAACGCCCGTAGACCAAAAGAGCTGTACGGCCGTAGACCTGAGCATGCTTGCCGATCTGGGCAACCGTATCTTTTCCGAATACGATACGGGTCGGGTTCCAGAAAGTAAAATTCTGCATGACACCTCTCTTTCAACACAAAATTTCATTCACTCAAATGGATAAGCGAAAAAGAATTGGAAGCTTAACATATAAGGAGTGATTTGTCCCCAAGAGGCCCTTCGGAGACCATGTCCTCGTTCTTGAAGAACAAGAAAAAACGTTGCAGAATCTTGCCCTTAACGAGTATCCGGTGGTATAGTCATCAACAAAAGCATAAACGACTCCTGAGCATAATAGAAATAATATACTGATTTCACTAATGGTTTCGGCAATGATTGATGAGCTTAATGGCAACCTAACCTATCCAATGGTCCCGGTTACACCGGCACGCCAACGGGATGAACTCAATCGCCGGGAGAATGAACTCTCCGGGAACAAGGGGGAACGGACACGATCCGAAGCGGCTGGGGAGGAAAAATCCCAGGACTCTGTGAGTTTCAGTCAGGAGTCCCAGGAACTTGCCAAGCTTGAACGAAGAGATCGCGAGGTAAGGGCCCATGAGGCTGCCCATGCGGCCATGGGAGGGGCTTATGCCGGAAGTCCCTCTTTTACCTACAAGAAGGGCTCGGACGGCCAAAATTACGCGATTGGCGGCGAGGTTCCCATCGATGTCTCGCCAATTTCAGGTGATCCTCAGGCCACTCTGAAAAAGGCTGAAACAATACGGGCCGCAGCCCTCGCGCCGGCCCAGCCCTCAGCGGCGGACAGAAACATTGCCGCCAAAGCCACTCAGATGGCAGCAAAAGCGAGGACGGAGATTCTCTCCTCACAATCGCTTTCATCTTTTGCCATTCGGGATAATGGAGAAACTTCGACAATTTCTGAAACACCGGCGACCCGGCAGGCTGTTCTCAGGGCTTACGGTCCACCTCAGGTCGGATTTCAAGCAGTATCCATTCCTGCGCCAGGTACCCTCCTCAATACAATGGCGTAACCGCTTTCCACACCCTTTTCTTTCGACAACCATCCTCTTGAATGTCCGTATCCCAGGATTTGCTAGTCTTGTGTCTTTCCTTACTGGCTCTTGAACCATAAAAAAAGGGCGGATCGTAGATCCGCCCTTCATCAGATAACACCAGATTTCTAAATGGAATATCTGTTCCCTTATTTGGCCAGGGACTTGAGGAACTCGCGGTTGAGCTTAGCAATGAAGCTGACGCTGATCCCTTTCGGGCAGGCCGCCTCGCACTCATAGTGGTTGGTACAGTTGCCGAAGCCAGAGGCCAGAGCCGCATTGGTCATGTCCTGAACACGGCGGGCAGCTTCAACCTCGCCCTGGGGAAGAACAGCCAGCTGGGACACCTTGGCGCCGGTGAACAGCATGGCCGAGCTGTTGGGGCACGAAGCTACGCAGGCTCCACACCCGATGCACTCGGCAGCGTCCATGGCATAATCGGCAGCATCTTTGCCGATCGGCAGCGCATTACCGTCGGCAACGCCACCGGTATGGCACGAGGTGTAACCACCGGCCTGGATGATGATATCCAGGGCAGCGCGGTCAACAACCAGGTCCTTCACCAGAGGGAACGCCCGGGCACGCCAAGGCTCGATGAAGATCTTGTCGCCATCCTTGAACTGCCTCATGTGCAGCTGGCAGACGGTGGTCTTGTCCTGGGGGCCGTGGGGCTGGCCGTTGATTACCTGGGAGCACATGCCACAGATCCCCTCGCGGCAGTCATGGTCGAAGGCGATAGGGTCGCGCCCGGTTTTGATCAGGTCCTCATTGACTTCGTCCAGCATTTCAAGGAAAGACTGATCAGGGCTGACGTTCTTCGCTTCGTATTGCTCCATTTTACCCTTGTCCTTAGGGCTCTTTTGGCGCCATACGTATAGAGTCAGGTTCATTATTTGTAACTCCTTACAGCCAGTTTGACGTTTTCGAATTTAAGGGGCTCCTTGTGCAGCTCGGGCTCCTTATCAACCCCCTTGAACTCCCACGCGCCGACATAGCAGTAGTTCTCGTCGTCACGCATGGCCTCGCCGTCCTCGGTCTGGAATTCCGTACGGAAGTGACCGCCGCAGGACTCGTTGCGGTGCAGAGCGTCGCGGGTCATGACTTCGGCGAATTCCAGGAAGTCGGCCAGGCGGCCGGCGTTCTCCAACTGCTGGTTGAATTCAGGGCCGGTGCCGGTAACCTTGACGTTTTTCCAGAACTCTTCACGCAGCTCGGGAATCCTCTGCAGAGCCTCTTTGAGGCTCTTCTCGCTGCGGGCCATGCCGACGTTCTCCCACATAACTTTGCCGAGTTCACGGTGCAATTCGCTGACCGTCTTCTTGCCGTTGATCGACAGCAGCTTATCGGCTTGCTTGGTAACGTCTTCGCGGGATTTCTTGAACTCCGGATGATCTTCTTTGATCTTGCCCGGGGTAACCGTGGCCAGGTAGTTGGCGATGGTGTACGGAATAACGAAATACCCGTCGGCCAGACCCTGCATGAGAGCCGAAGCCCCCAGGCGGTTGGCGCCGTGTACGGAGAAGTTGGCTTCACCGAGGACAAACAGGCCGGGAACGTTGCTCATGCAGTTGTAGTCGACCCACAGGCCGCCCATGGAATAGTGGGGAGCGGGGTAGATGCGCATGGGAACTTTGTAGGCGTTCTCGTCGGTGATCTTCTCATACATTTCGAACAGGTTGCCGTAACGCTCACGGATCTTGTCTTCTCCGACGCGGCCAATGGCCGAAGCGTAGTCGAGATAAACGCCGCGCTTGCCGGGGCCGACGCCACGATCGTCGTCGCACTGCTCTTTTGCAGCGCGCGAAGCGATATCACGGGGAGCGAGGTTACCGAAGGAGGGATACTTACGCTCCAAGTAGTAATCGCGGTCCGCCTCCGGAATATCGTTGGGGTTCTTCTCGCAATCTTCTTTCTTCTTGGGAACCCAGCAACGACCGTCATTACGCAGAGATTCGGACATCAGGGTCAGCTTGGACTGATGCTCGCCGTGCTGCGGAATGCAGGTCGGGTGAATCTGAGTGTAACAGGGGTTTGCGAAGAAAGCGCCTTTTTTGGCGGCCTTCCAGGCAGCGGTAACGCTGCAGCCCATGGCGTTGGTCGACAGATAGAAAACGTTGACATAACCACCGGTCGCAAGAACAACCGCATCGCCCCAGTGGGACTCGATTTCACCGGTTACCAGGTTACGGACGGTAATACCGCGAGCGACGCCGTCAACCACAACGAGGTCGAGCATCTCGGTGCGGGGGTGCATGACAACCGTACCGGCCTTAACCTGACGGGAAAGAGCAGAGTAGGCACCGAGCAGCAGCTGCTGACCGGTCTGGCCACGTGCGTAAAAAGTACGGGAAACCTGGGCGCCGCCGAAGGAGCGGTTATCCAGGTAGCCGGCGTAATCGCGAGCAAAGGGGACACCCTGAGCCACGCACTGGTCGATGATGTTGTTGGACACCTGAGCCAGACGCCAGACGTCGGCCTCACGGGCGCGGAAGTCGCCCCCTTTGATGGTGTCATAGAAGAGGCGATAGATGCTGTCGCCGTCATTCGGATAGTTCTTGGCCGCGTTGATACCGCCCTGCGCCGCGATGGAGTGAGCGCGGCGAGCACTGTCCTGATAGCAGAACGCGTGGACGCTGTATCCCAGTTCGCCCAGGCTGGCCGCACCTGCGCCACCCGCGAGACCGGTTCCAACCATGATGATTTTGAATTTACGCTTGTTCGCAGGATTGACCAGCTTCATGTTGAAGCGGTGGCGATCCCAAGACGTTTCAATAGGTCCGGTAGGACATTTGCCATCTAGTATCACGATGAACCCCCTAAAGTTTAACTATGCCGACAAAAATCAGAACAGGAATGGATACGTAACCGACAAAGAGGACCAGAGCCAGCCCTTTGCTGATTTTGCCGAAAACAGGCAGTGATTTCTTGTTGTTCCATCCCAGGGTCTGGAAGAAGCTCTGGAAACCATGGCTCACGTGGAAAAGCAGGAACAGCATGGCCACGACATAGATCAGAGCGATGAAACTCTTCTGGAAGCTGAGAACGACCATGGAAAAGACATCAGGACGGTTCATGGCATCCAGAGGGAGATGTCCGGCGGAGATCTCGGGATTGGTCACCTGAAGGGTGAAATGGGCCAGGTGATAGAGGACAAACGCCAGAATAACCAAACCGCTGACAATCATGGTCTCGGCAGCGAACGTGGTGCGCAGACGTTTCTTCTGTGCGTACCCGATAGGCTTGGCGGCGCGGTTTTCAAGAGTGAGCTGCACCCCGAACCAGATGTGCAGGGCAAACAGGGTCAACATGATGAGCCGGAAAACCCAGACCAGAGGCCCGAGGGCATGCAGATGTTCGGCATATGCATTGATCCCGTTAGGGCCGAGGAAAACAGAGGAGTTTCCAAGCAGGTGGATAATAACGAAACTGATCAGAAGCAGACCAGTCACCGCCATTATGATCTTTCTACCCACAGAACTATTTAGCAGTTGCATAATTATTTTCCCTTGGAAAGTTATTCAAGAGCAATAAGGGTGAATTACACTCCTCGCCTTTGCTGGGCTGTCAATCCTTACAACAGCCATTGCAGGAAAGTAAAAA
>QKGY01000432.1 GCA_003250235.1 Desulfuromonadaceae bacterium | reverse complement strand
GGCTCGGGGGCTGGGGCTGCGAACCATAGATGCGACCTGCCCGCTTGTTTCCAAGGTGCATCGACGAATGATCCGTCTGCATGAGCAGGGGTTCGATGTGCTGGTGATCGGCCACAAGGGGCACCCTGAGGTTGAAGGCACCTGCGGCCAGGTGGATGGACCGGTGCAGGTGATTTCCAAGGCTGAAGAGGTGGCGGGCTTGCAGATTCGCGATCCCCGGAAGGTGGGTTACGTCACCCAGACAACCTTGAGCGTCGACGATACCGAGGGGATGCTGAAAGCGCTTCGGCGGCAGTTTCCCCTGATTTCCGAACCGGAACGAACCGATATCTGCTATGCGACCACTAATCGCCAGACGGCAGTGCGCCGGTTGGCTGACCAGGTAGAGCTTATCCTCATCGTTGGCTCGAAAAACAGTTCCAACTCCAATCGGTTGCGCGAAGTGGCCGAGTTGCGCAAGACACCCGCGTATCTGATCGACGATGCGGGTGAGATGGATCCCGCCTGGCTTGACGGGGTGAGGACGATCGGTATCAGTGCCGGTGCCTCAGCGCCGGAGCATCTGGTGACCGGCGTTATCGAATGGCTCAAGCAGCAGGGGCCGGTCTCGGTGGAGGAGATGGAGGGGGAAGAGGAGCATATCAGTTTTCTCGTTCCCGATCTGGATCCGGAGAGGTAAATACCTCCACCTGCGGGGCAGCATGCACCAGATGTTCAACCCCCACGAGTTGCACCTTGGAGAGAAGTTGTTTCGCACAGTTGATCAGCGCCGTAAACATCGCCTGATTGGGATGGCCGATGGCAATGGCGCCGCTATCCGTTGCCGCAAGTTCGGCGAGCAAGGCCATCTGGCGGCAGATGGCTGCTTCTGTCGGCTCGTTATCAAGAAAAATCCGGCGTCTGGCGGTGGGAAGGCGAAGTTGCCGGGCCCTTGCCTCCGCCACTGAGCCGGCGGTGGTATACGAGTCGATAAAGAACAGGTGCTGTTCCTTGAGAACCGAGAGTACCTCCTCCATTTCCCTGGTGCGCTCGGTAAAGCGCGATCCCATGTGGGTGTTCGCCCCCTGAGCCACAGGGACCGCCGCCAGCATCTTTTGCGTTTTTTCCCGCAAGAGTTCCCCGTCTTCCCCCGCCTTCAACATCAATGGCTCCATCTTCCAGCGGTGATCCTTGGGCTCCATCGGCAGATGGACAAGGACGGTCCGTCCGCGTTCATGGGCCAGTCGGGCCAATTCCGTTGTATGCGGGGCCTGGGGCAGAAAGGAAAAACTCAGCGGGAATCCCAGGTCGAGCAGTTGCCGGCCAATTTCCCTGTTGTACCCCATATCATCAATAATAATGGCCGCCAGCGGCAACGGAGGAGCCACCTTTGCAAAAACGGTGGCAACGGCCTGGGCTTGTGGCGCATGCGGCGTATTTAGGGGCAAAAAGGAAGGAGCGCCTTCCCGGGACTCCAGGGCGGAGGCTGGTGCTTCGGCCGACTGTAACGAAGACCGTCCAATGGGCTCAGGGGCGTGAATGGATTTGGGCACCAGGGCGCACAGCAGGATAAAAGCCGCCAGGGCAACATGAAGGGTGTCTTGAAGAGAGAACGACCGGCCCGGCACGAGAATGAGCTATTTTCGCCGGGAGAGAATGTAGGCGGCCAGCTGCTTGAGCAGGGTGATTCCAACACGTTCAGCCGGAAAAGGGGTCAGGGCATTGATCGCCTGGTCGATGAGCTTTTGCGCCACCTGGGCGGAGGAGGCAAACCCCTGATACCGTTCGATGAGGTTGTACAGCCGCGCATAGGCCTCGGGCAGGGTGCGGTCGCCCTGGAAGAGTTGCTCGATGATCCGGCGATCCTCGGCATTGGCCCGTGCATAGGTGTGGAGGATGGGCAGGGTCAGCTTGCCCTCGATGAAGTCATTGCCGGTCTTTTTGCCGGTCGTCTCTGTCTGGCCTTGAAAATCAAGGAGATCGTCAACGACCTGAAAGGCGGCGCCGATAAGGTCGCCGTAGGTGGTCAGGGCCTGGAGAAGGG
>QKGY01000238.1 GCA_003250235.1 Desulfuromonadaceae bacterium | reverse complement strand
ATGGAAAACCAGGCGGTTTCCTACAGAAACAACATCATTGTCCTGACCGTCAGTCTGCTTCTCCTGTTGTCGGGTTGTCTGACCCTGTTGACCCAGAAGCTGGTCAATATTCCGGTCAAAAAACTTCTTCTCCATACCCGGCACCTCTCGCGAGGAGAACTGGACAGCCGAATCGACCATGTCCCCTCCGATGAAATTGGGGAACTGGCCGCGGCCTTCAACGAAATGGCTCACAACCTCCAGATCGCTCAGGAAGAACTCCGGGAGTGGAATAACACGTTAGAGGCCAAAGTGGAGGAGCGTACAGCCCGGATACAGTCGATGCAGACGAAATTGATCCGCTCGGAGAAGCTGGCTACGGTCGGGGAGCTCGTCGCGGGTATCGCCCATGAGATCAATAACCCTCTGACCGGCATCCTCATGTATTCTTCGATGATCGAGACCGACACACGATTGGATCCTGAGTTAAAGAGTGATTTGCAGACCGTCGTGAGAGAAACCCAGCGTTGCGCGGAAATCGTGAAAGGATTGCTGGATTTCTCCCGCGAGTCCATCCCGAGAAAACGCCAGGAGTCGGTCAACCGGGTCATGGACAAAACCCTCGCGCTGGTAGAGCGCCAGGCTAGTTTCCATAATATTGTGATTACCAAACAGTACGGTGAAAACGTCCCGGATGTTCTGATCGATCCCAACCAGATCGAACAGGTATTCATGAACATTCTCATCAATGCGAGTCAGGCTATGGAGAACGGTGGGGAACTGAATATTTATACGGGGGGCGATGCCCGGGGTCAGACCCTGTTTGTCCGCATCTCAGACACCGGATGCGGGATTCCGGAAAAGAGCCTTGCCAAAATCTTCGACCCCTTCTTTACCACCAAGGAAAACCGGGGAACGGGACTCGGTCTGTCCGTGTCCTATGGCATCATCGAGAACCATGGAGGGCACATCGAGGTTAGCAGCCAGGAAGGTAAGGGAACCACGTTCACTATTATCCTTCCCCTCAAGGCAGAGGGTTCTCTGGAGCAGAAGAATCAACCTGTGGAAGGAGAGAAAAGCTAGGTGCGAGTCAGTTTGACACTCTGTTGCGGATAGATATCCCTTGTTTTTTAAGCATCGCCTGGAAGTTGGGGCGCTGCATCCCCACCTCTTCGGCCGCCCGGGTCACATTCCAGTTGTTTCGTTTCAACGCCTCCAGAACGAAGGCCTTTTCAATAGGCAGTACCGCCTCTTCACGGATTTTCTGTTTAGTCTCTTTGAGTTCTTCCGCGGTTTGCGGAATGAAAAGGCAGTGGGTGCCAGTGGGCTCCCTGTTTTGGGACGGCAGTTCCAGATTGTCCGGTTCAATCAAGGAGGTTTCAGCCAGCACGACGGCGCGTTCAAGGATGTTTTCAAGTTCCCGGACGTTTCCGGGAAAGGGATGTTGTTCCAGAAGTTCCGTCGCGGCCGGCGTCAGTCCGCGAATATCCTTGCCGAGCTCTTTGGCGAATTTTTTAAGAAAAAACCGGATAAGCAAGGGGACATCGTCAGGGCGTTCCCTGAGGGGGGGGAGATCTACCGGGATGATGTTCAGGCGGAAAAACAGGTCTTCGCGAAATTCCCCGTTGGCACACATCTCCTTCAAGTCGCGGTTGGTGGCGGCAATCAGACGTATGTTGATGGAGACCGGTTTGCTCCCCCCGATCGGGGTGATTTCGCGTTCCTGAAGCACACGGAGAAGCTTCGCCTGGGTCGTCAGGCTGATGTTGGCCACCTCGTCTAGAAAGAGCGTCCCCCCGTCAGCCACTTTGAATAGTCCTATCTTTGTCTGGATGGCTCCTGTAAAGGAGCCTTTCATGTGTCCGAACAGTTCGCTCTCCAGAAGACTTTCCGCCAGCGATGTACAGTCCACTGCCAGGAAGGGCTGGTCCTTACGGGTACTGTTGTTGTGAATGGCCCGGGCGAGAAGCTCTTTTCCGGTGCCGCTTTCCCCGGTAATCAGAACGGTGCTGTCCGTCGGCGCCACCTGCAGAATGCGTCGATAA
>QKGY01000214.1 GCA_003250235.1 Desulfuromonadaceae bacterium | reverse complement strand
GTCGTGGCGGAACGACGGATGATGTCAAGGGATTGCAGTGCCATAATCCACCTCCTATGCCTTCTCGATATTGACGAGGAACGACTTGAACTCCGGCGTCTGGGTGTTCGCGTCGCCCACGAAGGGGGTCAGGATGTTGGCGAGGTAGCCGGTCTTGGCGATCCCCTTGAAGCCCCAGTGGATGGGGATACCCACGTGGTGCACGGTCTTGCCGTTGGATTCGAGGGGCTTGATCCGCTTGGTCACCACGGCCACGGCCTTGATGAAGCCACGGGTCGACCACACCTTGACCCAGTCGCCGGCCTTGATCCCTTTCTCCTTCGCCAGCTCTTCGCTGATCTCCACGAACTGTTCCGGCTGCAGGATGGAAGAGAGCCGGGTGTGCTTGGTCCAGAAGTGGAAGTGTTCGGTGACGCGGTAGGTGGTGCCGGCGTAGGGGTAGTCCTTGCTCGTGCCGAAGGCTTTCCAGTCATCCTCGAACACCCGCGCGGCGGGATTGCTGATGATCTTCGGGTGCAGGGGGTTGGTGTCGATGGGCGTTTCGAACGGTTCGTAATGCTCGGGGAATGGCCCCTCGGCCATCTTGTCGAGGGCGAACAGCCGCCCCACGCCTTCGGGCTGCATGATGAAGGGGCTCATCCCCTCGGCCGGTGCCGAGGTGGGCTTGAAGTCGGGCACGTCGGCGCCCGTCCATTTGCTGCCGTCCCAGTAGACCAGCGCGCGTTTCGGGTCCCAGGGCTTGCCGGACAGGTCGCAGGAGGCCCGGTTGTACAGGACGCGCCGGTTGGCCGGCCAGGCGAAAGCCCAGCCCAGGGTGTTGCCCAGTCCCGAGGGGTCGGCGTTGTCGCGTCGTGCCATCAGGTTGCCTTCTTCGGTCCAGGCGCCCGAATAGAGCCAGCAGCCGCAGGCCGTGGTGCCGTCGTCGCGCAGCTGACCGAAGCCGTCCAGCTGTTTCCCTTTTTTCACCAGCACCCGCGTCGGGTCCTTGGGGTCGGCGAGATCGGCCAGCGCCTTGCCGTTATACTCCCTGGCCAGCTCTTCCGGCGCCGGCGCATGGGGGATCTTGTAATCCCAGGTGAGGTTCAGGATCGGCTCGGGGAAGGTGCCGCCTTCCTGGCGGTACAGCTCGCGCAGCTTGAGGAAAATGCCGGCGATGATGTCGGCATCGGGTTTGGCGTCCCCCGGCGGCGGCGCCCCCTTGTAATGCCACTGCAGCCAGCGTCCGCTGTTGGTGAGCGAGCCGTTCTCCTCGGCGAAGCAGGTGGAGGGGAGGCGGATGACCTCCGTCTGGATCTTGGCGGGATCGACGTCGTTGAACTCGCCGTGATTTTCCCAGAAACAGGAGGTCTCGGTGGCCAGCGGGTCGATGACCACCAGATATTTCAGCGTCGACATGGCGTCGATCAGCTTGGCCTTGTTGGGGATCGACGCCAGGGGGTTGAAGCCCTGGCAGAAGTAGCCGTTGAGCTTGCCCTGATGCATCAGCTCGAAGACCTGCAGCACGTCGTAGACCTTGTCGAGCTTGGGCAGCCAGTCGTAGCACCAGTCGTTCTGCGCGGTGGCGGCATCGCCGAACCAGGCCTTCATCAGGCTGACATGAAACTTGCCGTAGTTGTTCCAGTAGGAGAGCTGTCCCGGGCGCAGCGGCTTGAGGGCCCGCTTGTCGATGTAGCCGCGGAAGTCGGTCTCCTTGTCGCCGGGCAGGGTGAGATAGCCGGGCAGCAGGTTGGAGAGGAGCCCCAGGTCGGTGAGTCCCTGGATGTTGGAGTGTCCGCGCAGAGCGTTCACCCCGCCTCCGGCCATCCCCACGTTGCCCAGCAGCAGCTGCACCATGGCGGCGGTGCGGATCATCTGCGAGCCCACCGAGTGCTGCGTCCAGCCCAGGGCGTACATGAAGGTGAGGGTGCGGTCGGGCACCGAGGTGGTGGCGATATGCTCGCAGACATTGATGAAGGTGTCTTTGGGGGTGCCGCAGATGTTGCTCACCGCCTCCGGCGTGTAGCGGGCATAGTGTTTTTTCAGCAGC
>QKGY01000363.1 GCA_003250235.1 Desulfuromonadaceae bacterium | reverse complement strand
TCTTTCGGCGGTTCTTCCGGTTTAGGCTCATCGGCCTTGGGTTTGGGCTCTTTCTTCGCCTGTTTTGTCTCCTCTTCGACCTGTTTCGGCTCGCGCTTCGGGGCCGGAGCGGGCTTTGGTATTTCCTTCTTGACCAGCTGGACCAATCGTTTTGGAATTTCCGCAACGGCGACCGAGCGGTCCGGTATCGGCACTTTGACCAGTGAAATCAGAGCGCCGAAAAGAAAGCTTATGGAAAGCGCCACGAGGACGGAGCGATTGAGGCGTCTTTCGCTCTCGGCCTCCTTGGTCCATGGCATGACCATTGCGTGATAGGGAACAGGGGATATCTCCCGCTCGATGACGAACTCTTCCTTCCGCCGCTCTTCACGATCGTACGCATCACGTACTTCTTCATAGAGGAAGTCCAATTCATTGAGACATTGCTTGATCTGTCCCTGGAGAGATGCCTGATTTTCCAGGATCCCGCCGATCTCCCCCTCGAAGCGGGCAACCCGGCTCCTTGCCCGTTCCACATGCCCGGGGGCGTCCTGGTCCTCCGCGGCTCCTTCCCAGAATAGTGCATCCGCTTTCAGCTCCCGCAGCCTGTCGAACGCATTGCAAACATCCCGCAACGCATCGAACCGCTGTCTCTCGGCGGAAAACGTTTCGAGTTCTGCCTCGACTGCGCGCAACTCGCCCTCAAAAGCCTCTTTCCTTTGCCGCGCCTTCCCGACAAGCGCCTCCAGAGGCGCTAATTCCTTCGCTAACATGGATGTATTCACGGCATCCTCGCTAGCCCTGGGCGGCCTTCTGAATGACGGCCAGGGATATTCTTCCGTATCCAGAGTCCGTGCAGGTTGACATTATTTTTTTGAGCACCTTGAACGGAATCGTTTTATCCGCAAGGATCGTGACTTCTTTGCTTTCGGCAATCGTCTTGGTGCTGATCCCGATGATATTGCGCTCAAGCTGCGTCAACCGTTCTGTTATTCCGGCAACCGACCCGATCCGGTCATCAAGGAGTTCGGGGGTGCCGATCACGGCTTCGCCCTGGACCAGCACCACCTCGGGGCTGACCATGATCACAACCGTTTCCCTTGGCTTGGTCTCGACGACGGAATCAGGCAGTTTGATCTGCTTGGGCGCTTCCACAATATCCCCGCCGGATGAATGAAAAAGCAGAAAGAACACCAGAATGGTAAAAACATCCATCAGCGGCGTCAGGTTCAGACCTGTAACCTTCTTCCTGCTGCGTGCCATCCGTTTCATGCGTCTGGATTCTCTCATGGCGCGTCTCCAATCGATATTTTTGGGAAGAGAACCACATTCTTGACCTCGTTGCTCCCTTCCACCTGCACTTCGGCGCCACGTACCGCATCCATGACTTGGACCAGGTAGTCATACTCGATATCGGGTTCCATCAGGACCGTCGCGTCGTCCTTCATCGGGTAGCGTGCTTTCAGGCGCGCGAGCAATTCATGCAGCATCTGCATGTCGTATTGACCGTTTTTTTTCGGAATCGCGGCCTCCACGGACGATCCGTTGGCGATCTCAAACCCTTTTTTGCGGACAATGACCTCGATGGCGAAATTCGGCGCATTCAGAGCCGCCTTGCCCGCGCTGGTCGGTACGTTCAGCTCCATGATCGTCACGCGCGAAAATACCGCGCTGATGAGCAGAAAGGGGACGAGCACCACCATCAGGTTCATGAAGGAAGTGACATCCAGGCCGGATGTATCTTCCCTTCCTCGTTTGCGATGATGTCGTTTGGGCATGGCCTGCTCCTATCCGAACTTGAGCTTCGTGAAATTTGAAATCGTATTCAGTGTCTTTACCGACGCCATCTCCAGGCTGTCCACGATTTGGCCTGTGGTCGACGTCAGCTTGGCATGGAACAGGAGCAACGGAATCGCCGACATCAGTCCAAAGGCGGTGGTGTTCATGGCCACCGAGATGCTGGCCGAGAGCAGGTCGGCCTTCTCGGCAGGGTTCGCATTGGCAACGGCGGTGAAGGCCTCGATCAGCCCCATGATGGTGCCGAGCAGCCC
>QKGY01000215.1 GCA_003250235.1 Desulfuromonadaceae bacterium | reverse complement strand
ATCGTCCTCGATGTCGTTACGGTCGACCGCAACCGTTGCCTCCCAGTCGCGGTTGGTGATGGCGTACTTGAATGCCTCAAGCGACTTGATGACCTTGTCGCCGATCCACTCCCGCATCTTGGGAAAACGGGAGAGCCAGTTGTAATTGTTGGTGGCGCTGCCGCTGGGCACCAGCATGGTAGTCTGCTGCCAGATGGATGGCGCCGCGTCGAATGCCTTGTTGAAGGTCGTCTTCAGGTTGAGGAAAACGGCCTCCAGGTTGGATCTGTTGATGATCATGCCCCCGATCCCCATCAGACCGATGGCTTGCGGGTCGGACATGGCAAAGACGTGGCCAGTGCCGAAGAACGGCGCCAGAAGGACGGCCAGACAGATCATGGAGATCCAGGCCGCCAGGTGCGTAAATCGTAGCTTCATATAATGCTCCTTAAATGAGGATTGATTAGCCTATCTGGACCCAGACGCCGTCCGAATCGATGCCGACGCAGGTCCCGACCACGATGTCGTTGGTGGCCGCTGCGGCGGTGGTGACGGTCTCGTCATCCTCCACCACCACATCAGATCCGAGTCCGGCGATGGTCACGGCGGTGGAGCCGTTTTTCAGTTTGAAGGCCTTGCCGCGCATGACGACGACGTTGATGGCGCCATCCGCACCGCTTGCGTTGTCGGCCGTCTCCTGGGCGATACCCATGACGGTGATGCCGGCTGCGTCGCTGGCCTCGACCGCGTAACCGGTGGTGTTGACGGCGACGATCTTGCCGGCCTCGATGACGGTGCTGGCGGCAACCGCCAGTCCAATGAGGTTCCCGTCCTTGTAGGGGGTGTTTCGTTCCATGATTGTGCTCCTTGCTTATTTGCTGATTACTTGCCGTATTTGGCCAGGTCTTCGGCGCTGTTGCCGAACATCTGCATAATGGCGGTCTGGTCGGCGTTCAGGGCAACCTGGCCTCCGGTCTCTACCGCCTTTCCGCCCAGGCCGGAGTCGGCCACTACGACTGGCGCCGATTCGATGAACTTCTGAAACGATTTCAATCCGCCTTCTGCCCGGCAGGTCGCAATGAAAAACTCCTTGCTCGCCGGAGCTATTTTCCCGTCCTTCAATGCCTGATTAACGGCGGTTTCAATCTCGGCTTCAAGATTGTCCTTTTCGATCTGGGCCACCTTGGCCTCGGCGGTGGTGGCGCGGTTCAGGGCCGTGTCGTAATCAGCCCTGGGGACGAACTTGTCCAGGCTTGGGGTCTGCGCGCTGTTGAGCGCGGTCTGCAGATCCGTCTGCAGGGTGGTGATGGCGTTGAGTGCCGCATCGATGCCGGCATCCTCGGGCAGACCGAGTTTTTTCAGCAGTTCTTTGAGCATGGGGTCCTCCTCTTGCTCCTGGTTCAGGGCCGCGAGGGCCAGGTTTGGTTTATTCGTCAGCCCGGCGCTGCCGATGCCGATGATGTTCATGGTTTTCCGGTCATAGATCACTGCCGGGCTGATGTAGCGGTACTCGGATTCCTTGACCGCCTTTTCACCTGCAGGCGACCATCGGTTGACCGCCGCCGTCAATCGTCCGTCCGCTTCCACCCGGAAGTCGGCCAGCCATCCGGCTGCAGGGGCCGGTTCGCCCTTGGGGGCCTTCAGCTCGCTGGCATGCTCGAAATCAAGCACCACATCCAGCCCCCGCTGATTGTTCCAGTCGGCCACCTTCTGCGGATCAGGATTGTTCCAGGCGCGGCCGTCGCGGCCGGTGATGCGGCGGCCTGCCGGCAGGAGATCGACCCTGGGCGGCAGGATGCTCTCCCCGTTTTCCAGGTTGATCGCCAGTCCAAGGACTTCACGCGCGAGTGTCATTGCTTGCCCTCCGTGATAAAGGTGGTCAAAATATCCTTGATGTCGACCATGTCACCAGCATGAAGGGCCGGGCCGGAATATCGCCCCAGGGCATGGGCATCGACCGCTGGTGGGCGCGGACATTGACCTTTCTCGCCTTGGTCAATGGCCTGCCGAAGACCTGGTTGATCAGCCTGGTGTGCGGCTTCACCGTGACTTCCTTGGTGCCGAAGCTGCCTCGTTTGGCGCCGAAGTGATGCACCGCCGCATAAACCACATTGGTTCCCACCCTGACCTCACTCCCTGTTGCCTTCCTGGTGATGGAGTTCATCAGCCTGCCGGTATCGCGCAGGGGCTGTCCGTCGCGGTTCTTGACCGGCTTCCAGGGCATCGGCCTGCCTTCCTGGGCAAAGTTGGTGCGGATGGACTCCTTGATCAGATTGCAGATTGGCGCCGCGCTCGGCGATCCGTTCCAGCAGTCGCCTGACCTGTTGGTCGTCGATGGTGAGAGTGAGCCCTTCTTGCATAACCCCGTTTAAAACATCTTTAAAATTTCACGAGTCGGCCTATCGTATGTTGCCGCCTGCCATGGGGCTCTCTTCCCTGAAATTCGATTACAGGGCGATTTTGAGCCTCTTGCTTTTCATGAGAGCCGCGACTATACTTTTGACATACAGTTCTTGTTTCTCGTCCCATCCAAGGAGGTCGCATGGATCCAAGTCTCGAATGGTCGAAGATCGATCAAAATCTCTTCCAGGCCTACAAGGACCGCTTCGGCATGGTCTGCTCCTTTACCGCCCCTGACCTGTCGGCCGAGAATTTCAACGAGCTGTTCAGGACTGCCCTGGAGACCGGGGTCGAGATCGACTATGTCAAGGCCGGCTGGGACGATCCCGAGGCCTTGGACGTCGAGGCGGTTATTCCTTGGACGTCGAGGCGGTTATTTAGCAGCATACTCCTGCATGATTCGTTCAAAGACGGCTGCCACATTGGGCAGCTGTTTTTGTATGAACCCCCAGTCCCCACCGCATAGCGGTCAAAGAGGTTGGCAAAGGCCTGCTTGTACCGGCTCTCGACCCCACGCCTGGCGTAATAGCTGCCCCAGTGCCCCCAGGCGCCGACAATCACGTTGTTGGTCACCGCCCCGAACAGATCAGAGACCGAAGGATTGTTGAAGTAGAGCCCTTCAGGTCGAAAGAGATCATCGACCTCTGCACGGCGATCCAGGATTCCCTCTGCGTCCCGAGCAAAGGCGGAAACAAAATCATCTTCGCTTGATCGCCACTTGCGGGCAATCCCGATCCGCAGCGGATCCGCCACATTGGCGGCATCGTCCAGGTAGTGGCCGTATTCGTGGCGGAAGACCCGGTGTACATCCGAAGGCGACTTCCTCGCCTTGGTCCCCATATTGATCCGCCCAGCCTGGTAGGATGCCCCCTTTTTCCTGGACTTTTTCACCTCAAACCCGGTGTAGCGCTCGGCAATGGCAAAGGCCTGCTCGTCGACATCGGTAAAGGCGTCCCGGGCGATCTTGCGCAGATCGCGGTCCTTGATCTCCGGGAAGAGATTTGCTGTCTTGGGCGCCTTCCATCCCTTGAGCTTTGCCAGCAGCTCGTCCTCTTTGGTCTTGAGGTCGCCCAGATCCGGATAGACCACCTTGCCCGGGTTACTGTTGAAGCCCACGTCCGGGATCAGCTGCCGTGCCGGCATGCGATTGCCGGTGAGCGGATCGATGGGCTCGATCAGGGTATAGGTCGGGTCCTCCGTCTCCACCGTGATGCCGCGCCGCTGGGCCTGCCCTGCGGTCAGGGCGATCACCGAGCACCGGCAGCGGTAGCCGTTGGGCGGATACCAGATGTCCCACATTTTATGACCTGCAGGCCATGCTCTGCCGTCCATGGCCAAGTGCGTGGGCCGGGTGCGCGAGTCGTTGATCGCGGAATACTGCCAGACCGGCAGTGCCGCCCTGGTCTCCATCTGCTGCTTGTACTGGCCGACGTTGTAGGCGGTCTGGATATTGGTGCGGAAGATGTTGTCCACCCTCCATGCCCGCTTACCGGTCCAGCCCCTGCGCTCAAAGATCGATGCGCAGTCGG
>QKGY01000003.1 GCA_003250235.1 Desulfuromonadaceae bacterium | reverse complement strand
TCGGAGATCTTGCCGGCCTCTTCCTCGAAGATGTCGACGAACAGGCCGCCGATGATCTTGCGCTTGGCTTCGGGGTCGGTGACCCCCGCCAGCTTGGAGAGAAAACGCTCTTCGGCGTTGACCCGGATGACCTTCACCCCCATGTTCTCGGCAAAGGTGGCCATGACCTGGTCCCCTTCGCTGAGGCGCAGCAGTCCGTTGTCGACGAACACGCAGGTGAGCTGCTCGCCGATCGCCCGGTGAATCAGCGCGGCGGCCACCGAAGAGTCGACCCCGCCCGACAGCCCGAGAATGACGCGATCGTTGCCGACCTGCTCACGGATGCGCACGATGGCGTCTTCGATGATCTTTCCGGGGGTCCAGGTCCCGCTGCAACCGCAGATCTTGCGAACGAAGGTGTCGAGGAGAACCTCCCCGCGCGGGGTATGGTTGACCTCGGGGTGGAACTGAACGCCGTAGAGCTTGCGGGCGACGTCCTGAATGGCGCAGACGGGTGCGTTCTGCGTCTGAGCCACCACCTCGAATCCCTGCGGAATCCGGGAAACATGGTCACCATGACTCATCCACACCGAACTTTCCCCCTCTGCAAAGAACCCGTCGAAAAGGGGTCCGGGGGTCGCCTGGGCCCGGAGATCGGCGTGACCGAACTCCCGTTTGCCGGCCGGTACCACCTCGCCGCCGAAATGGCGGGACATCAGCTGCATGCCGTAGCAGATACCGAGAACGGGGACCCCAAGCTCGAACAGGGCCTCCTCCACAGCCGGGGCTCCCGCTTCATAGACGGATTTGGGCCCGCCGGAAAGGATGATCCCTTTGGGAGCAAAGCGGCGGATGGCCTCCAGGTCCATGTCGAAAGGATGCAACTCGCAGTAGACATGGGCTTCGCGCACCCGGCGAGCGATCAACTGGGTGTACTGGGAGCCAAAATCGAGGATGAGGATTTTTTCGCTGTGAATGTCGTGCATGAAAAGACCTTCCGGATATCAACACGACTTGGGCCTCAGGGTCGACAGGGTACCCTGCAGCTGAAGCCCGAAGTCGTCTTATGAACCTAGTTTCCCCGCTCGACGCGGTAGTTGGGCGCTTCGTGCGTAATGGCGACGTCATGGACATGGGATTCGCGCAGGCCGGCATTGGTGATGCGCACGAACTGCCCTCTTTCCTGCAGTTCCTTGAGAGTTCCGCAGCCGGTATATCCCATGCCGGCCCTCAGGCCGCCGAGAAGCTGGTGGATATTGGACGACAGGCTGCCGCGGTAGGGCACCCGTCCTTCGATCCCTTCCGGCACCAGTTTGACTTCGCTCTCCACGTCGGATTGGAAATAACGGTCCTTGCTCCCCTGCTTCATCGCCCCCAGACTGCCCATGCCGCGGTAGGCCTTGTACGTACGGCCCTGGTACAGGATGGTCTCGCCGGGAGATTCATCGGTACCGGCAAACAAGGATCCGATCATGATGATGTCGGCGCCGGCAGCGATAGCCTTGGGCAGCTCGCCGGAGTACTTGATGCCACCGTCGGCAATGAGGGGAATCCCCGCCTTGCGCGACACCTTGGCCACATCGGCGATGGCGGTGATCTGCGGCACCCCGACCCCGGCGACAACCCGGGTGGTACAGATGGAGCCCGGACCGATGCCGACCTTGATGGCATCGGCGCCCGCTTTGATCAGCGCTTTGGCCGCATCGGCGGTCGCAATGTTTCCGGCGATGAGCTGCAGGTCGGGATACAGGCGCTTGGTATCGACCACAGCATCGAGAACCCCCTGGGAATGTCCGTGCGCCGTATCGATGATCACGACATCGACCCCGGCGCGGACCAGGGCTTCGGTCCGCTCTTCCCGATCGGGCCCGACGCCGAGAGCGGCGCCGACGCGCAGGCGACCGAACTCGTCCTTGCAGGCCATGGGGTACTTGCGTACTTTTTCGATATCCTTGATGGTAATCAGCCCCTTGAGGGCGTAGTTGTCATCGACGACCAGAAGTTTTTCAATGCGATGCGCATGCAGGTGCTGCTTGGCTTCTTCGAGAGTGGTTCCGGGGGGGACGGTGACCAGCTTGTCCTTGGTCATCACGTTGGCGATCGGCTGGTCGAGGCGGGTCTCGAACCGCAGGTCCCTGTTGGTCAGGATGCCGACAAGACGCCCGTCCTTGGTGATGGGCACACCGGAAATCCGGTATTTCTTCATCAGCTCAAGGGCTTCGAAGATCTTCTGATCCGGATTCATGGTGATCGGATCGACGATCATGCCACTTTCCGACTTTTTGACCTGGTCGATCTCAAGGGCCTGTTCGGCAGGGGTCATGTTCTTGTGAATGATGCCGAGCCCTCCTTCCCTGGCCATGCAGATGGCGGTCCGGGATTCGGTTACCGTATCCATGGCGGCAGAAAGCAGAGGGATATTCAGCTTGATTTTTTTGGTCAGATAGGTTGTCAGGTCGGCGTCTTTGGGCAAGATGGTGGAATGGGCGGGAACGAGCAAAACGTCGTCAAAGGTCAGGCCTTCACGGATCTCTAGATCCTGCATCACGATCTCCTTTTTGCGGTTTCTGGGGAAAACTTTTAATCGAAAATAGTAATGAATCGCCAGCGCGCGAGTCAAGGTAAAAAGAAAAAGAAATTTTTCACAAAAAACTTGGGGGGCGGACACTTTCCCACCCCCCGAGTCATGCCTGTTCAGTTCGGGATGAACATCTTCCGATCGACAATCCGGTACAATAGCCCGGTTATCAGCCGTATGGTATTTTCGAGGTCGGAGAGCGACAGCAACTCGACCGGCGTATGCATGTAGCGAAGGGGAACGCTGACCAGCGCCGCCGCCACCCCGCCGCGCGAGAGCTGGATGACATTGGCATCGGTTCCGGTCGCGCGGGGGGCACCCATGACCTGGAAGGGGATATCCTCCTCCCGTGCGGTACGCACCAGCAGGTCGAACAGCGCGGGGTTGATATTGGCACCGCGGGAGATGACAGGCCCTTTGCCGACCTTGATCTCGCCAATTTCCTTCTTATCCACATCGGGATAGTCGGTGGAATGCCCGACCTCCAGCGCAATCCCCACATCGGGGTTGACACCGTAGGCACTGGTCGTGCCACCGCGCAGGCCGATCTCCTCCTGCACCGTCGAGACCCCGAAGACATCCACCGGAGGCTGCCCCCTCCGTCGTACCTCTTTGAGCACCTGGGCGACGATAAACGCCCCCATCTTGTCGTCAAAAGCCCTGGAGGTCACCCGGTCGCCCTGAAGACGTTCGAGCCCGACGGCAAAGGTGACCGGATCGCCGATGGACACCAGCGCTTCGGTCTCCTTGCGGTCGGAGCAGCCGATATCGATGAACATGTTCTTGAATTTGGCGACCGTCTCCCTTTCTTTGGCCTCGATCAGATGAATCGGCTTCTTGCCGATCACCCCCCGGACCGGTCCGGAGGCCCCATGGACCCACACCCTCTGCCCCGGCACCAGATGGGCATCGACCCCGCCGATGGGGGCAAAATAAATGAACCCGTTGTCATCGATGTATTTGGCCATCAAGCCGATCTCATCGCAGTGCCCGGCCAGCATCACCCGTGGGCAATCTGCGCCGGCGCCCTGTATGCGGGCAATGACGTTCCCCAGGACATCGGTCTGGATGTCGTCGGCCACCCCGTCGAGCTCGCGGCGGAAAACCCTCTGGGCCGGCTGCTCAAAGCCGGACGGGCTCGGGGTCTCGACCAGTTCTTTCAGAAAGGAAAAGTCGTTATCGTTCATCGTCTCCTCGATCGGTTGTCAGAGTCGGTATCCGGGCGTTCCTAGGACTCGCCCATGGCTTTGCGCACCAGGATGTCACTGTTGAGCCGTGCCTGTTCGAACTGTGCTTCGGTCAACCCGGCCCCCAAAGCGATCTTGCGGGCCTGCACCAAAGGGGTCAGGTCGCCGGGGGCGTGACTGTCGGTATTGATGACCAAGCGGGCCCCGTATTCGAGGGCCATTTTGGCCACATGACCGTTGGTCAGACTGTGTCCCTTGCGCGTGGTGATCTCCAGGCAAATCCCCCTGCGGGCGGCCATCTGCGCCTCTTCGGCGGTAATCAGGCCGGGATGGGCAAGAATGTCGATGTCGGCTTCAAGGGCAGCGCGGTTGGTGCCCGGAGCAACCGGCTCGGCAATGGTTTCTCCGTGCACCACGACGAGCTGAGCCCCCAGGTTGCGGGCCTCGCGGGCGGCCGAGGAAATCATCGCCGGAGGGACATGGGTCAGCTCAATTCCGGCTAGCACGGTAAACCCCCAGGCCCTGCCCAGGTCGCCGACCACTCTTACCAGCCGGGGAATGATCAGATCCAGGTTGGAGAAATCGCCGTGATCGGTAATGGCCAAGGCACGGTATCCGGCCACAGCCGCTCTGCGGGTCAATTCGGCGGGGATCAGCTCGCCATCGCTGTAGATGGAATGGGTATGCAGGTCGATCATGAGATTTCCTTGACTAAGGGCTGTTGTTGGAAAGGAACCAGAAAGGTCTGCAATACGCGCCTCAACCCTTTTCTCCCCCCCGGCAAAGACGACGCGCGTCCCTTGGTGGAAGAAGGGTCAAGGTCCAGGTGGACGACTTCGATGCGGGCGCGGTCGCGAAAAAAAGCCTCCGCCTCCGCCATTCCCTCGCCGGGGGACAGGGCCAGAACACCGAAGAGCCTACGGCAGAACGGCTCCCAGAGCGGGGCCGCTTCCGGCATAGCCGGCAACGCGAAGAGTCGCAGGTAGAACGTTTCCGCCACCTCAAGCCGGCCGATATCTCCCAGAGGCAGGCTGCCTTCCAGGGCGGGATATTCGCGCCGCTGCTCAAATTCACCGATCCCCTGCATGGACTGCACGAACGCACGGATGTCGTCGCTGGATCGGGCCAGAAGAATCAGCTTGGCGGAAGCCCTTTCCAGCAAGGTCCCTCGCTGTCCCAGCCGGTCCTTGACGGCGATGACCTCTTCAGAGGTCATCAGGGGAGCCTGGATCCCCGATGCAGCGTCAGTCGGAAGCCTCTTTTCGATCAGCCCTTTTTCCAGAAGAACCCTGAGGACCTGGAGAACCTCAAAATCAGGACGCGGGCAGTGGTCCACGACGTCACGACACAGCTGGTAATAGTCGAGCAGCACCAGGATTTCCTGGGTGATCGGGCGCAATCCCTGCGGAAGACGGTTTCTCGGGACCTTGAGCATCAGCAGGCAGTCGAGCGGAGGCAGGGTATCGGCCTGCTGCTGCAGCTCGTCGTTCTGGCGCAGCCCCTCCATGAGCAGATGGTCCATGGGCAGATTGATGCTGGCCTCGATATCCACATGCCCGGGAGAAAATCCGAAGGCGCCGTCGCTCCATGTAAGCAGTCGATAAAAGGCCTTTTCTCCGGCGATCTGCCCTACCTGAGCATGGATGACACAACCGTCCAGAAGGTGGACCATCCCTTTCTGGCGCCCCCTGGACAGAGATAGAATGCCATCGCGCTGATTGAGACTGAGAACCTGCAGCAGATCCACGAGGGAAATACGACTGAGGTTCCCTTCAAAGTCTTTCTCCTGCTTGCTGACCTGTTTCGTCTGGTCAAAACGGCGGAAAAACCCGATGGTATCGGCCAGGAGCTGCTCGGGGTTGAAGGGGCGTGGAATAAAGCGATCCCGGTGTCGCCGGAACCCCTCGATATCCTCTCCTTCCTGCCCCACGAAAAACAGCGGCACCGCATCGGTGCGGGGATTGGCGCGAAGAATTTGCGCCAGTTTCGGCGCGGCCAGCACCGGCACGCCGGTATCGACGATCAGCAGGTCCGGCGAGGTCGTCAGGGAGAGTTCAAGAGCCTTGGCCCCCTCGGGGCACAGATGCACATCGCACCCTTGCTGGCTGAGGAGCTTTTCCATCTGAGCCAGATCCTCGGCGGCGCTGGCAATGAGTATCTTTTTCGCTTTGACAGCCATGGATGATCCTAAATCAGGGCCTGCAACCGATAATGTTCCTGCAGTTTGGCAATCATGTTCTCCACGAAGAAGAAATCGCAACTGTGAAAACCGATCAGACCGTCTGGTTCCCTGCGGGCGAACAGGGCATAGGCATAGTCTTCGTTCAGGTACAGAATGAACTCGATCTGTCCGAATCGGGCATCATCGATATAAATGGGGTGTATGCGCTGAAAATCCCAGGACGTCCGTGCCTGTCCCCCCAGCAGGAAAATGGATGTGGCCGACTCTTCCAGCCCCTCGACATACCGCAGAGACTTGCGAACCGAGGCAAAATCGCTGCAGCCCCGATAGATGATGCCACGTACGCGGTTGGACTCCACCACTTCCCGGCAGAAAGCCCGCATCAGTTCATCGATGCGGGCCGAGCCCATGTGAATAAAGCGGTTTTTCCCTTTATCCTCGAATTGCGACCGGTTCTCACGATCCGGAGAGCTGCCCGTTTCCCCCAAAAGACGGGTCACGATATCCCAGAAGGAAAGCCCCTCCATATCGGTACGATAGAACAGGCTGTTCTTAAGCCTGTCCAGGCGGGTTTCCACCGCATCCCGCAGTCCCTCGAACGTCGAGCCGTCGACGGGGAAGGACGCGGAACGCATCAGAACCTTGATATCGTAACTTTTCCGCGGTCCAGCCAGAGTGAGGCTGCCGCCGAGCGCCTTGCGAATGCGCTTCTGGGTGACCAGCCCTCCCCAGTAATCGGTCTCGGGCAACAGGATGAAATATTCGTTGGGCGCATCCATGGCCAGGATATCGGCATCCCGAAGGACGGAATGAACCTTGGCGATAAGCCGGGACATGGCCTCGTCCATCTCCCGGTCGAGAAAACGGCTGTTGAGCTCCCGGTAGTTGGCCACGACCAGCTTGATCAACGACAGGTTGCGCCCGTAGCGGCTCGCCTTGTGCAACTCCCGGGAGAGGTAGTCGCCGAAGAAGGCCATGTTGTAGGCCCCGTCCTGAGTCACGCGCAGACTTCTCTGCTCAAAGCTTCGATAGCGCAGGACGCTCTGCAGAGCTCCCGATGCAAATTCGGAAACCATGTCCGCCACTTTGAGATCCTTGCGACTGAAGGTCTTGCGCCCGGCCGGGGACTCTACGCGCACCAGGGCCAGGGGCTCCACGCCGGCCATAATGGGCAGCCAGAGCGCAACCCCCTGGTCAACAAAAACCGCCTGCCCCGCGTGGATCAGCCGCCGCTCCACCTCCATCGGCTGGAAATCCTCTTCGGGGGCTGCCAAAGCCGACAGACCGCGACGACTGCGAACCCGGTACAGCTTCCCGCCCTCGGAGGCCAGCCAGAGAAGGGCGCCTTCGGCCTGCAGCAGCTCCATCAGGGTGTCGAGGATATGATCGGCCAGACGGTCTGGATCCTGTATTTTCAGGAATTCAAGGCACTTGCGATAGGACACCAGGATGGAGAAATACTCCATGTTCTCGTGCAGCAGCTTGCGGTGCTCCACATTCAGGGCCTGGCGAAAAAGAGCTTTATTGATAAGAAGGAGAAATTCTTCCGGATTGACCGGTTTGAGGATGTACTCGGATACGCCCCGCTTCATGGCTTCGACGGCCAGGGTGACGTCGCGTAGGGCCGTCACCACCATGACCTCCTGCTCGGGATTGAAGCGCTTGATGGCCTCGGTGGTCTGCACGCCATTCATCCCCGGCATTTCCATATCGGTGATGACGAGGTCGAAATCCTCCTGACGCAGAATCTCCAGGGCTTCTTCGCCGCCTTCCGCCGTGCGGACGTAGTAGCCCTCCTCACTGAGCATATCCCGGTAGAGGTCGCGAAAGAACTTTTCGTCGTCGATGGCAAGAAGCCTGCCTTTGGCCATAGAGCAATCCGGACAATCTGGGTGCAGCCCAAGCTGCAGAGTTCACTGTGTACGGGCGACAGGTTCCCGG
>QKGY01000137.1 GCA_003250235.1 Desulfuromonadaceae bacterium | reverse complement strand
AAGGATGTCCCTACTGGTCCGAGGAGCGGGCGGTAGAGGTTTCTTCGGGGGAGGCGTTTGGCTGCCTTTTGAATTGAGTATATTGTCCCCGGAATTCCTCCGGCGGCGTCCTGGATGGGGGTTTTATCCCCGTGGTACAATGGTGCTGTGCCACACCCAGAAAGGAGAACCGTCATGAAAAAGACACCCTATATCCGACTCGACAAAGACGATGCCGCGGTACTTCTCGTCGACCACCAGGCCGGCCTGCTCTCCCTGGTCCGCGATATCGAGCCCGACACCTTCATCAACAACGTTCTGGCTCTGGCCGACTCGGCCAAATACTTCAAACTGCCCACCATCCTCACCACCAGCTTCGAAGAAGGCCCGAACGGTCCGCTTCTTCCGGAGCTGAAGACCCTGTTCCCCGACGCACCGTACATTGCCCGCCCCGGTCAGATCAACGCCTGGGACAACAAGGATTTTGTCAAGGCGGTCAAGGCCACGGGTAAGAAGCAGCTGATCATCGCCGGAGTCGTCACGGAGGTCTGCGTGGCCTTCCCCGCGCTGTCGGCGATCGAGGAAGGCTACCAGGTCTTCGTGGTCACGGATGCCTCCGGGACCTTCAACGAAATCACCCGCCAGTCCGCCTGGGACCGCATGGCAGCGGCCGGCGTGCAGCTGATGACCTGGTTTGGCGTCGCCTGCGAACTGCACCGCGACTGGCGCAACGACGTCCAGGGGCTGGGCGCGCTCTTCTCCGCGCACATCTCCGATTACCGGAACCTGATCAGCAGTTACAGTGTTTGCGGAACGACGAAGAAAGCGGCCTGAGGCAGGCGCCGTGGGGAGATGCCCTGCGGAAGGTCCTCATGCGCTGTGTGATGAAAAAGGGCGGCCGATTGGCCGCCCTTTCTATTTCATGGTATTTAAGAAAAATATGTCTGGAAGTGGTCGATTCTGATGGAGAATTAGGGACCAGTCCCCACAACCATGTGACACGGGCGATGCAGGTCATGATGTGAGGGTAAGAGAGGGAGGGTGGCAGTAAATTAAATATACTGTCCCCGAAATTCCGTAATCCCGCCTCTGGAATTCTTGACAGTCATCCCCGACGGGCGTAGTGTTTGACCTGTTTTTTGACATTTCGAGGGGAATGCGAAATGCTGCATGTGACGTTTGACAAGAGCCGTTGACGGACAATAATAACCGCCCGCCCGGCCGTGTGCCGCCGGGCGGTTTTTTATTTTCAGGATCAATGCCATGCGAAACCTTTTCCTGGCCCTGCTCATTGCTCTGCTGATATCCGGCTGCGCGTCGCATGACATCCGCAACTGGGACCCGGAGTCCGGAACCGGCCAGATCGTCGTCTATACCGGCGAGGGCGACCGGATGTTTAAACCGGTGAGCGAGCTGGATGCACTTTTGGCCCTGGAGGGTAGCGGCAAATGTCCCGGCGGCTACGTCATCGTCAAGGATTGGGGCTGGCGGGGCGGTGGCTCCGTGGCTCCATCCGGCCCCGCAGAGCGGAAGGTGACGACCAAGTCCTCTATCACTGTCGGCGGCGAGGAAGTCTACTCGGTCACGAAATCGCAAGGGAGCCAAACCGGCAGCACCACCACGGTCAAGGTCGGTGATTACCAGACCGAGCAGTTGCCCGATGGCAACACGACCATCGTGCGTTCGCCGGCACCGCTGCCAGAATCATCGGGGGAGATGCGGGGGAAGTGGTACGACTTCAGGTGTAAGCTGGATTGAGTGGGGCTATGACGCGGGCGATGCCGGCCATTGGGTGAGGTTGCAGAAAGGGAGTGGCAGTCAATTAAATATACTGTCCCCGGAATTCCCGATTGCCGGAATCTGATCAGCAGTTACAGTGCTTGCGGAACGACGAAGAAAGCGGCCTGAGGCAGGTGCCGTGGGGAGATACCCTGCGGAAGGTCCTCATGCGCTGTGTGATGAGAAAGGGCGGCCGATTGGCCGCCCTTTCTATTTCATGGTATTTAAGAAAAAAATGTCTGGAAGTGGTCGATTCTGATGGAGGATTAGGGACCAGTCCTCACAACCAT
>QKGY01000457.1 GCA_003250235.1 Desulfuromonadaceae bacterium | reverse complement strand
AAGGCCGAACTGTAAGTCATAGGTAACATAAGCCGGTTTTTCCTGTTCGATGATCATTTCGATCAGATGTCTATGGGGCGCGGTAATTTCGGGCGCACACACCTGGATGTGGTACGAACGGGGCAACCCGCTGGGGTCCGGGACGTTTTCGTTAATCGTAAAGCCTGAGACTCCGGTAGCCGTCTCGAGGAAAAGCGTCAGCCCTTTCATCGTGCCCCGCCATTTGGATAGGTAGGCGGCGGCGGCGATCAGTTCCCGGAGACGACCCATGCCCGTCGATATGGGGGATGTCGCATCCGGAAGCGTCGGGTCATGGACAAAGCGCGTTGTGAAAAAACGGTCCAGGTCCATCCAGCACCCGAGAAAAGGGACAAAGCGATCATCCGTTCGATAGGGACTGAAAATTCTGTCCATTTGCGCCAGAATTTTTTCGGAGGGCTCATGAAGCTCCTCCATCACCTCCAACAGAGTCATGAGGGGGCTTCTTTCGCGTATCGCCTGCTGAAATACCATGGGCAGCAGGCGCATGATTTCACTTCTTTGCATCTTCCTCCTCGACTTTGATTTCATGTTCGCCCGAGCAAAAGAGCCAGGTCTTCGGGACGGTCACTTCCTCGATAAATTCCTGGCTCGAACTCGGTTTAAACGTTACTCCATGGTCTTCGCTGGAAAAAACGCCCTCAGCGCCTCCCGACAACAACACCTGTCCATCAGGAGAAGACGCTATCGTATCCACCGGCTGCAGCCGCCCGACGTCACGGAGGGGAAGGCCGCAGTCGACCTCGGGAGAAACCCAGTTGGCATCGCGCGCATCGACATCGAGGCGCAGTACCCCTCGCCGTAAAGACGCTGCCAAGATGGTTGACCCCTGAAAGGTCAGGGACCGGCAACCGCCGGCTTGCCAACCTTTGCCAAAGGCTCGCCAACCGTCCGGGCTCTCGGCGGAACCCGTGATGGTCCAGCGAAAACAACCTTTTCCGGGATCGTCACCCACGGCTGCGACCCCTGCCCACAGATAACGATGCGGACCTCGATGCTGCACCTCCAGAATGCGCACCAATTCGCCATTTAAACCTATTTGGGTAAACGTGTTGGGTTGACCGCCTTCCGAAGAAAGAAAGACGCCGCCGTCGCTCCGCGCGGCGACGGCCACGCTGGTTTTCCCCCAGGTGTCGGTGGATACGGCCACGGCATAGAAGCCCAGGGCCAGATCGGCGGGATTCACTACGATCTGAATCGGGCCGGCGCCGGCTCTGGCCGACAGCTCGTAAAGACCCAGATCCGTGGCAAACAAAAGACTGGGGGAACCGTCTCGATCCATCCAGGCCATGTCTTCGATGCGAAATCTGGTTTTGGGGCCGGACTCCCAGGTTTCGCCGCAGTCGCGTGAGATATATATCCCCGAACTTTTTCCGCCGTCCAATTTGGTGGCAACGGCAAGAATCCCGGCCCGTGACGCCTGGGTGGCCGCTTCGCGGGGATAGGCTTTTACCAGTTGCACCTCTTCACCGGGGAAAACGCCGACCGATTCCCAGCCTCGACCGTTGTTCATCGAGCGGAAAACCGTAGCCTCGGATGCCGCATACATGGTGTCGGGCTGAAATCCGTCGGCTTCCAAGGCCTTGACCTTGCTGCCCGGAACATTGTCGACAATCAGGCGAACCTGTCCCACGGAGCTGACGCCGGTTTCCGTTCCCAGAAGTTTATAGATATCCCAAGACGTCAACGATTTGCCGAATTCCCATCCGGTATTGGCGTTTGAGAGGAAAAGCGGATTGATGGTCCGATAGAGCCGGGTCAAGATCCGTTTTTTCACTTCGGTCGGGTCCTCTTCACGATGGACTAAAACGCGCGCTTTAACCCGCACGGTTTTATAGCGCGCCCAGTTCACGAGACATCGGGTACCCAGGGGTCGTCTGGTGTCGAGTTCCTGTTGAACCTGAGTCAGAATTTCCCCGGTTTGCTGTTGCCCCAGGTGTTCGGCAGTGAGCGGGCCGGAGGCATTCTGAATGCCGGGAACCTCAGGGACCAGCAATACCCCAACCGTTCCCGG
>QKGY01000138.1 GCA_003250235.1 Desulfuromonadaceae bacterium | reverse complement strand
GGTAATGCAGACCCGCCTCGGCATCCGGACGATATCTGCCGCCGGAAATCTGCACCCGGTACATCCCCAGGTTGCTGTGGCGCCAACCGGGGCTGAGGACACTTTCCGAATAAACCTGAGGCAGAGTGATAAACGCCCCTCCGTCATCCGGCCAGGATTTCAACTGGGGAAGCTGGCTCAGGGTTGTGCGCGCGTCGAGCACGGGACCGGTCTTCACCCGCTTGGGCAAAAGATGGTACGCGCCGCGAGGGGCCCCGGCAAGCCCCGGCAAACTTCAGCGGATTTTTCAGAAAACTGGCCGGGTTGATCTTCAGATCCGCCAGCCTCTCCAGCGTATCGAGGGTATCGCGAAAAATATAGCGGGTACGCTCCAGGGACCCGAAGAGGTTTCCCACCATGGGGAAGCGGCTCCCCTTGACACGGGGAAAATACAGGGCCGGGCCGCCAGCCTGGTACACCCGTCTCTGGATGGCACCTGCCTCCAGGTCGGGATCCACTTCGCTTTCGATGCGACAGAGATCACCCCGGGCCTCCAGATCACGGATACACGCGCGTAAATTTTTATAACCCATTGAAAATTATAGCCCTTTATTGGTGTATACAGATACGGCATCTTACCCAACTGACGGTGGGAATTCAACAGGAGAATCGGATGCCTTGCATCCCGCCGCGGACCGGTTTACTCTGGAGGTCATGCGAACCACCCGCAATGATGGAGGAATAGGTCATGACATCGGAAATGGATGCGAACGCCCCTGAAACGAACCCGAAAGCTCCCCCCGATCTTGGGTCGCTGCAGAAAATGACGCATCTCGTCTACGCGCTTCAGGCGGCCAGCTTTTTCCTCGGATTCTCCCTGTTTGCCGCGGTTATCGTCAACTACATCAAAAAGGAAGATGTTGCCGGTACCTGGCTCGAAAGCCATTTTCGCTGGCAGATTCGCACCTTCTGGTTCACCCTCGTCTGGTTGATTATCGGGGCACTGACCTTCATCGTGGTCATCGGCTACTTCGTCCTCATGGGCGCCGGCATCTGGTTCATTTACCGCATCGCCAAAGGATGGGTTTACCTCTCCGAAAAACGCCCCCTGTATGCCTCCTGAACCTCAGGAATCTTTCCGGATCCAGTCGTAAAGAGCGCAGAAATCCTGGTCAGCCAGTCCGCTTCGCCGCGCTGCTTTGAAGGATTCGTTGGCGGCGGCTGCCGAGTGCAGGGGTTGCGCCAGCTCATCCCCCAGAGACACGGCCAGACGCAGATCCTTCTGCATGTGCTTGAGAGGGAAGTTCGGGGCATAGTCTTTTTTGAGCATCAGGGCGCCCTTGCCACGGAACATGGGGTTGGATAGCGCCCCGGCATCCAAAACCTCAAGGATCGTGGCCGGATCCAGCCCTCCCTTTTCCCCCAGAGCGAGGCCTTCGCAGAAAACCGCCATCATACCACCCATGATCATGTTGACGACCAGCTTCATGCGGGCCCCCTGGCCCACCTCTCCCAGGTAGAGAATCTTCTTCCCCATGCAGGAAAGCCCCGGCCCGGCCTCATCGAACAACCCCTTATCCCCGGCGCACAGAATGATCAGGGTTCCGTCTTCGGCCGGCTTTTTCGTTCCGGAAACGGGCGCTTCGAGAAAACGGCCCCGTGCCTCGGTGACGGCCTCGGCAATCTGCCGCGAGGTCTCGGCGTCAACAGTCGACATGTCGACATACCCCTTGCCCGGAGACATCCCTTCAAGGACGCCATCATCCCCGAAGCACACCTCCTGAGCCGCCTGGGGATCCGCCAGCATGGCGAAGGTGATATCACAGGCTTCCACCACGTCGCGGGGAGTCCCGGCCACTTTTGCCCCCAGCTCGGCCAGGGGGGCGCAGCGGTTTGGCGTCCTGTTCCAAACGGTTACCTCGTGCCCGGCCTTTACCAGATTGGCCGCCATGGCCCGACCCATGATCCCCAAACCCAAAAATCCGAAACGGGACATTGTTCGCTCTCCTTTTCTTGTCCAGGGTCACCCCTGACGTTGCTGATGAATGTTGTGTTCCGCAGCCAGGCGCAGCCCGTCGCTCAGCGAGGGGTAGACATGAATCGTCTCGGCCAGGTCATAGACGCTCAGGCCGTAACGCACCGCAAGAGTGGCTTCATGGATGATATCCGCCGCCCGGGGCCCGAGGATCTGTACGCCGAGGACTTTGCCCGATCCGCGTTCGGCCGTCAGCAGAAACGCCCCCTGCCGCCCTCCGATGACATGGGACTTGGCGATAGCGTCAAGCTCCAGGTAGGTTTCGACCACCTCCCGCCCTTCCCTCACCGCCTGTTCCGTGGTTATACCGACCATCCCCACTTCGGGATTCACGAATACGGCCATGGGCGTATTGCGATGGTCGATACGTCGGTGCGCATGCGGATCGAGCATGTTGTCGGCAGCCACCTCCCCTTCCCGGCTTCCGGCTGGAGCGATCAGTGGAGGGCCGGTCACATCGCCGGCGGCCCAGATCCCCGGTGCCGTGGTCCGCATCTCGTCATCGGTGACAATAAACCCGGCCGGGTTGACCGCAACCCCGGCCAGATCGAGCCCGATCCCTTCGGTCGCCGGGGCCGTGCCGACAGCCAGCATGAACCGTTCGGCGGTAAATTCCCGCTCCACCCCCTGGGCGACGGTCAGAACCCTTACGGCTTCTCCAGCCCGCTCGATTCGCCGCGTCTCCACACCGAAATGCAGGGACATCCCTTCCTCTTCCATGATCCGCTGGAGAATCGATGTCAGGCGGGGATCGCATTCCTTAAGAGCCCGTTCCCCCCGTTCGAGAATGGTGACCTGGGTTCCGAAACGCTGAAACATTTGTCCCATCTCCAGGGCGATGACGCCTCCCCCCAGAATGATCAGGGATTGGGGGAATGATGACAAGTGCAACGCCGAGTAGCTCGTCAGATAGGGAATGTCTTTTAATCCGGGGATGTCGAAAATGCGGGGTTCGCCACCACAAGCGATGAGGAAACGGTCCGACACGACAATTTCAGCCCCGACCCGCAACTCGCGCGCTGAAAGAAAGCGTCCGTGTCCCCGAAGCACCTCAATGTTGGGGTTCTGGTCCAGGGGGAGCTGGTAATTCTGCCAGCGGACCGTTTCCACCGCCCGCTGCTTGGCGCGCATGAGCAGAGACCAGTCCATCGGACCTTCGGTGAAGGTCTGACCGAAGGCCTTTTCCTTGATGGCATCAAAGCGGACCTTGGCATGATGGATGAGTGTTTTACTGGGAACACACCCCCAGTTCACGCAGGTTCCCCCCAGGTGGCTCTGTTCCACCATCAGGACCCGCGCCCCTTTTTCGGCCGCGCGCATGGCTGCGGCGAAAGCCGTTGTCCCCGAGCCGAGGATCACGAAATCGTAGGGCTTCTTCATGCCCCTCCCTTACCCCCTTTCCATGTGCTGATGATGTTGGACGCGAGCCAGGGATAAGCCCCTTTGAGCACCTGGCGCGCCGTCCGATAGGTGCGCACGTCGTCATTGCAGTAAACCGCATGGTGAAAGGCTTTGATCCTGCGGCGGGCCTGACGGCAATAGAGGTCCGCCAGTTCTTCCGCGCCGGCCGGACTGTTCGGTGAACTGGCCCGCGAGATCACGGCGCTCATGGCGAACAGTTCGGCCCCCGTGTCGACCAGACGTCCGAGGACCATCTGCTTGCGCTGCAATCCCTGGCGATAGCGCATCATCATGTGAAAAAGGTCGCGGGCCAGGCGCCGAGTCGCCCTTTCGACAAACCGCAGGTGCGATCCGAGCGAGGAAGCAATGTTGATTCCCTCGGGGAGGCTGAAACGTGGCACCCACAGCATCGGGTACCAGAGGGCATAGAATTTTGCCGCTCCGACCACATTGATCTTTGAAGAGGTCGCCGACGCTCCGGCGATCCGCAGATGCGGGTCCAGTGCTTCACGGGCGATAAAGAGCCGCATGATTTCGCTCGTCCCCTCGATAATAAGATTGATGCGGGCGTCACGCATCAGCCGCTCCATGGGCATGGGCAGCTCACCCCGCCCCCGCAGGGAATCGGCCGTTTCGTAACCGCGACCGCCCCGGATCTGCACCCCCGCGTCCACCGTGCGCCACAGAGCCTCGCTGCAGAAGAGCTTGGCCATGGCAGCCTCGAGACGGATATCGGTTTCTCCCCGGTCGGCCAGGGCCGATGTCAGCCAGGTGACGCTTTCAACCGCGAAGATATCGGCCGCCATCCTGGATATTTTCGCCGCCACCGCTTCGTGGTGCCCCACGGGAGCTCCCCACTGATTGCGCTCGTTGGCCCACTCCGTCACCATGGCCAGAACCTGTTTCATCGCGCCGCCGCTGGCTGCCGGCAGCGTCAGCCGCCCGGTATTGAGCGTCTGCAGGGCCAGTTTCAACCCCTTGCCCACCCCGAGGACGATATTCTCTTTGGGGACCCGGACGTTGTCAAAGCGTAGCAGGCCGTTCTGGATTCCCTTAAGCCCCATGAAATCGCAGCGATGCTCCGTTGAGAGCCCTTCGGACGTGCCTTCGACGATAAACGCCGTGATCTCGGGACGCTCCTCCGCCGGATCGTTGGTGCGGGCCATAACGATGAGCAGGTCGGCGATAGGCCCGTTACTGATCCACAGTTTTTTCCCGGTGATCCGGTAGGCGGCCCCGTCTTCCACCACCACGGCGGTGGTCGTCATCTTCGAGGGGTCGGAACCGACTCCCGGTTCCGTCAAGGCGAAAGCGCTGATCTCCCCCTTCGCCAAGCGGGGCAGATAGGTCTTTTTCTGCTCTTCGGTTCCGAACATTTTCAGGGGCTGGGGCACCCCGATGCTCTGATGGGCCGAGAGCAGGACTGCGGTGGAGGCGCAATGGCTGGCCACCATCTGAACGATGCGGTTGTAGTTGATCTGCGACAGGCCCAATCCGCCATATTCTACGGGCAGTTTGATGCCGAACAGACCCATCCGGCGCAGGCCGTCAATCACTTCCTGCGGAATCTCCTTTTCCCGGTCGATGCGGTCGGCATCGACCTTTTCGGCAAGAAAGATACGCAACGTTTCGAGCACTTCATCCCCGGCCCGCCTGTCTTCCACATCCTGCTCGGGGAATGGGAACATCCGCTCAGGGCGGAAGCGTCCCATGAACATCTCACCGACAAAACTCGGTTTCTGCCATTCGGTTTCCCGGGCGGCTTCCGCCACTTCCAGGGATCGTTTTTCTTCACTACCGGGCTTGTTCATAACCACCCTCCTCTGGGTCGTTTTTCCTCTTTCACTATAAGGATAACAGGTGTTTGACCCGGGTGTCCCCAAAAAAAGCACGCTCTCCCTGGCGCTTCGTCACACGATTATTTCAGGCCAAGATCTTGCCTCTCCAGCGCAAGGAGGCGGTCGCGAAATTCCGCGGCCTTTTCAAACTCCAGATCGGCCGCTGCCTGCAGCATGCTCTTGCGCAACCGCTCGATTTCCTCTTTCCGTTCGCGATCGCTGCGGTAATCCCCCGGCGCCTCGGCGGCCAGAGGCACTTCCACATAGTCCTTCTCGGCGATATCGTCCAGAATGGTGCGCAGGGATTTGCGTACCGTTTCAGGGGTGATCCCCTTGGCCTCGTTGTAGGCCAGCTGGGCGGTGCGACGACGTTGGGTTTCATCGATACAGGCTTGCATGGAGCGGGTCGTGCGGTCGGCATACATAATCACCCGGCCGTTCACGTTGCGGGCCGCCCTGCCGCAGGTCTGGATCAGCGACCTCTCGCTGCGCAAGAAACCTTCTTTGTCGGCATCGAGGATCGCCACCAGGGAGACCTCGGGGATATCCAAACCTTCGCGCAGCAGGTTGATGCCGATCAGCACATCGAAGAGACCTTGGCGCAGATCGCGGATGATCTCCATGCGCTCCACGGTATGGATATCCGAGTGCAGGTAACGCACCCGAATCTGCAGCTCTTCGAGATAGGCCGTCAGGTCCTCTGCCATACGCTTGGTGAGGGTGGTGACCAGGATTCTTCCCCCGGCCGCTGCCGTGGCACGTATCTCATGAATCAGGTCGTCGACCTGCTCGCGCGCCGGACGCACTTCGATGGGAGGATCGACGAGCCCCGTGGGGCGTACGATCTGCTCCACCACCACCCCGTCCGCTTTCTGCAGTTCGTAATCCGCAGGGGTGGCCGATACGTAAACGGTCTGAATTCCTTTGGCCTCGAACTCGGTAAACATCAGGGGCCGGTTATCCAGTGCCGAAGGGAGCCGAAACCCGTAATTGACCAGGGTCTCCTTGCGGGAGCGGTCGCCCCGGTACATGGCGCCCACCTGGGACACCGTGGCGTGGCTTTCGTCGATAAACAGCAGGGCATCGTCGGGAAAGTAGTCAAAGAGTGTGGCGGGAGGCTCCCCGTGCCGGCGGCCGTCCAGAAACCGCGAGTAATTCTCGATCCCCTGACAATACCCCATCTCCTCCATCATCTCGATATCGAAGAGGGTGCGCTGTTCGATGCGCTGGGCCTCAAGCAGCATGTTGCGCTCGCGGAAATACTGGATTCTCTCCCGCAACTCATCCTGAATCTCGCGGATGGCACGGTCCAGGGTCGGCCGGGTGGCCACATAGTGGCTAGCCGGGAAAATCGCCGTCTTCTTGAGATGATCCAGCACCTTTCCACGCAGCGGGTCGATTTCGGTGATCGACTCGATTTCATCTCCGAAAAATCCGATCCGCAAGGCTCGGTCTTCCTCGTAGGCCGGGAAGACCTCCACCGTATCGCCGCGAACCCGGAAGGTGCCACGATGGAAGTCGACGTCATTGCGGCTGTATTGAATCTCCACCAGCTTTCTCAGCAGATCGTCTCGGGGGAATTCCCGTCCTTCCTCCAAACCGACGAGCATGCCGTAGTAGGCCTCTGGGGAACCGAGGCCGTAGATGCAGGACACGGATGCGACGATGATGACATCGCGGCGGGTAAGCAGACTGCGCGTGGCACTGTGGCGCAGTTTGTCGATCTCTTCGTTGATGGAGGAGTCCTTCTCGATGAAGGTGTCGGTCGAGGGGACATAGGCCTCGGGCTGGTAATAGTCGTAATAGGACACAAAATACTCGACCGCATTGTCCGGAAACAGCTCTTTGAACTCGCCGTACAGCTGGGCCGCAAGTGTTTTGTTGTGGGCCAGCACCAGGCTGGGCCGCTGAACCTGGGCGATCACGTTGGCCATGGTGAAGGTCTTTCCCGAGCCGGTTACCCCGAGCAGGACCTGGTGAGGGTCCTGACGGCGCACCCCTTCCACCAGTTCCCGAATCGCCTGCGGCTGATCCCCGCGGGGTTGATAGTCTGATCTAAGTACAAACTGGGCCATGGAATTTTCCCGTCACCGCCTTCGCGGTGCCTCAATGCAAAAGGGGGCCATACGCCCCCTTTGTCGATCGGTCTCTTAACGTCGCTTCCCGGTCGGAACTCATTTCACCTTCCAGGTCGTCCCTTCCGGGGAATCCAGCAGCAGGATGCCCTTGGCCGCCAGTTCGTCGCGGATCTGGTCGGCACGGGCAAAGTTTCTGTCCTTGCGGGCCTGCTTGCGCTCTTCGATCAGACCCTCGATGGCCTCGGGGCTGAGACCCGTATCGGCAAGTCCTTCCTCCTGGGTCTTGGTCAGCCATGCCGACGGTTCGGAAACAAACAGCCCGAGGACACCGCCGAGCTTCTCCACCTTGGTCATGGCGTCACGAAGCACCACCAGGGAAAGGGGGCATTCATCAAAGCGCTTGCTGCCCATGATCCGGTTCATCCCCCGCACCGCCTCAAAGAGATGGCCGATCGCCAGGGCGGTGTTAAAATCATCGTCCATCGCTTCGCAGAACCGGTCCTCCAGGGCCTCGACGCGGTCGTAGATCTCCCGCTCTTCGTCTTTGAGCACTTCGCAGGGGACCTGACTGGGCACCGGCGTCTTCTCGAGAGTCTCGCGGGCCCCCTTGAGCGCTTCGTAAAACCGAGTCAATCCGGCCTTGGCGTCTTCGAGATTCTGGTCGGAGAAATCGATGGGCGAACGATAATGGGCAGAGAGGATGAAGAATCGCACCACCTCGGGATCGTATTTTTTCAGGATGTCGCGGATGGTGAAGAAATTGCCCAGCGATTTGCTCATCTTCTCCTGGTTGACGTTGACAAAGCCGTTGTGCATCCAGTACTTGACGAAAGGCTTGCCGGAGGCGCCTTCGCTCTGGGCGATCTCGTTTTCGTGGTGAGGGAAGACGAG
>QKGY01000336.1 GCA_003250235.1 Desulfuromonadaceae bacterium | reverse complement strand
ATCGCCAACGAATCGCTCGGGGCGAAGTACATCGAAGTGAAGGATGAGGTTTGCGAGGGGCAGGTCTCCATGGAATGCAAGCTGGCCCAGTACCTTCTCGACAGCGACGAGTGCCGGAAGAACCCCTATGACGAAAAGTGTGTGGAGGCCGGTGACACGGTGAAGGGCGCTTCCTGCGTGGAAGGGATCGTCTATTACGGCGAGCTTCAGCGAGACGAGGTCATTGCCGTGACGATCTGCACCAACCCGACAGGCAATGGCAAGGTCGCGATAAGAAACAGCCCCACCGCCCCTTGGGTGCATTACAATTGGATCAAGGCCGGGGACAAGATCGTCCCCCGCTGAGGTGATATCGCCACCCCGGTGAACCCCGCCGCGGATGCGGGCGGGATGGGGGCTTTTGAGGGAGTCCGATGAAGACGGTAAAGAGAACCGCGATTATTTTAATCATCCTGCTCAGCTGCGTCGGCTGCGATCAGGCGACGAAAACGATCGCCCGGCAGAGTCTGGCAAAGGCGGAGCCGATCCGCCTGTTTCATGACACCGTGCGGCTGCAGTATGCCGAGAACCCCGGCGCCTTTTTGAGCCTGGGCGCAAAAATTCCCGAACATCTGCGCTTCTGGGTCTTTACGTTTCTCGTCGCCGCCTTTCTGATCGGGATGTCGATCTATCTCATCCGCTCGAAAAAGATCGACATCCTTCATACGGTCGCCCTGGCGCTGATTGTGGGGGGCGGTTTCGGGAACCTGATCGACCGGGTAGTCAACGAGGGCCGCGTTGTCGATTTCATGAATCTGGGGATCGGCGCCCTGAGGACGGGCATTTTCAACGTGGCGGACATCGCCATCAGCCTTGGGGTTGTGTGGCTTTTGACCCTGTCACTTACGAAACGGGAGCCTTCGGAAACCGTCCGCTGAAAAAGGAAGCCGCCGCAACCGCCGCGCTGCGCTTTGCGAATCCCGCAGGGCGGAGGCGGACAGGGGAGGGTGTTGGTCGCGTGCTCCCTCCTTTTTCGAGAGGAGTGACCTATGAGAAACCTGATTGTCGCGGAGTTCATCACCCTCGATGGCGTGATTCAGGCCCCGGGCGGTGCGGACGAGGACAGGGACGGCGGTTTTGAACATGGCGGCTGGACCTGGCCGTACTGGCACGATGACATCGGCGCACATTTTTTTCAGATGATGAGCCAGGCCGACTCCCTGCTGCTGGGGCGCAGGACTTGGCAGATCCACGGCGGTGCGTTCGAACCGATGGAGCCCGGCAACCCGTTCGGCGACGCGATGAACGCCATCCGCAAGTACGTGGTCTCCAGCACGCTGCAATCCGCCTCGGCATGGCGCAATTCCATCCTCATCCGCGATAACGTGGTCGAAGAAGTGCGCCGTATTAAACAACTGCCGGGCCAGGACATCCTGGTCGACGGTAGCAGCATGCTGGTTCACGAGCTGGCGAAAAACGATCTGGTCGACGAATACCGCCTGCATGTCTATCCCCTCGTTCTGGGAAGCGGCAAGCGACTCTTTCCGCAAGGCACGCGCTTCGCTCTGAAACTGGAGGAGACCGCCGCGACGCCGACCGGCGTCGTGTACATGCGTTATCGTCGCGAGCGGTAGGGCGAGGCCCTTTGGAAAGGGTGGCTCGGAAAGACGGTCGGGCCCTCGGCGGGTTCGGCAATGATCCCAACCGGACGTGAATTTCATGAAGCAAGGAGGGACGCGTGGGGGCAAAAACATGGATGCTGGTCTGTTCCGATGGGCCGGCCCGGGAGGCTTTAAAGGCGGCGCCGAAACTCGATCGCGATAAATCGGCGGCGATGGCGGCAAAACTCTTCCCCGGTGAGACGCTGGCGCCTATTGGCGATGCGCGTCTTGAATATACCTCGCCCCCCGATAACGAGATCTACATCGGCTGCTATGAAGGCGTCACCATCGTCGCCGCCAGGGAGTTCGGCATCGACTATCCGTCAAAACTTCCCAAACGGTTTCTGCAGGCGTGTCCAGGCCGGCATGTCTATCTGCATGCCATGCACAGCGTCGTCGACTGGTTCGCCTACGCCGTTTGGGACAACGCCAGGCTGGTCCGCGCGCTAAGCCTTTCGCCCGACAGCGGCATCCTCGAAGACCTCGGCGAAAAAGCCGATTTCGAAAAACCCTATTGGCAAGGGCGGCATCCGGTGTTCGAGCCGGGGGAGGAGGAAGACTACCCCTTCGCGTTTCACCCGCTCGAACTGGGAGAGGCCGCTCTTTCGGCCCTGTTCGGGTACGTTCTGGAAGGGGTTCCCGAGCCCGGGCACATCGATCCGGAGGCGTTCAGCCTGCTGGGCTTCCGGCGAATCAGAAAACCCTGGTGGAAATTGTGGTAGCCCGCCCCGTAACGCGAACGGCAACGAACCCCTCGCCTGTGACACCGGCAGAGCGGGCAAACAGAGGACGTCATGCTCTCGGCTGAAATGCTCTTCGTTACCCTTCCGGTATTCGCCCTGCTGATCGGGCTGTCGGTCTTCGAACTGAAAACGACCCTGATTCCGGATAAGGCTGTCTTCCCTGCGGCCGTCTATTTTCTTTGCGCCAGGGCTTTTGTCGGTCCGGAAGCCTGGTGGCATTACCCTGTGAGCCTCGTGTCGATGCTGGTCTTTTTCCTGTTCCTCGCCGCGCTGATTGAACACCTGTGGGGCGTCGAGTCGATTGGCGGCGGTGCCATCAAGCTCATGGCCGTGATGGGAGCTGCTCTGGGATTTTATGGCTCGCTGCATTTCGGGGTTTTGCTGATCGGCGTCGCCCTGTTGGCCGTGGTGGTCGGCCGGCTCTTGGATGTGTCCTCCGTGCCCTCTTCTATCTATGCCCTGCTTTGCTTTTTTCTGATCACCGTTTTTCACGATTCCGTGCATGGCCTGTTGTAAGCGTGCGGCAACGTGCCCGTCGCCCTTGCGCGTTTCGTCCCTCGGACAAACCCATTCAAAGAGGATGAAATGACATTGATTCGAACGGTTTCCCTGCTGGTTGCGCTGTCCTTCGTCGCCTCGGTCGCTGGAGCCGCGAGCGTCACCCATGACGACAAGGACAAGAATCCTCCCCTGGAGCGGCGATTCTACGATCTGAAGGACTCCGTAGAGGATATCCGCTACGAGCTCAAGGACGCGATGAGACGGCAAAGCCGGGTTATCGAGGAACAGGAGGACCTGATCGAGGAGATGAGACTCCATATCAACGATCTGGAGCATGAACTTTTTCAGACCACGCAAAGTTTAAGAAATCTCGAACTGGAAGTCTGGGATCTGAAAAAATCATCGGGACAACCGAGTCCGCGGGGGGAGTAGCGGTGGGGTTTCGTTCTCGACAAGCGGGCGGACGGAACGAACAGAAGGCGGCAGGCGGGGACGGGATGCACCCCGTCGGACCCGCAGAAAGGCATCTCCGATGACAGATCCGTTTCCCGCCTCCTCGGCGCTCGCTGCCGATCTTGACCGGTACGCGTATGCGGATTCCTTTTCGACGGCGCTGCGGCGAAGCGACGTGACGTCCCAGGAACTCATTGCCGCATTCTTCGAGTCGGCACCCCGCTGGTTCTCCCTGCTGTTCCAGCTGCGCAATCGCATCGTCGCTGTCTTCGGCCTGAAAACGGGGGCTTCGGGCCGTCGTGAATTGGGCCCGCCCTATCGGGTCGGTCAGACCATCGGCCTTTTCCGGATTTTCGAGATGACCGACACGGAGGTCGTTCTCGGCCAGGACGACAGCCACCTCGATTTCCGCACCTCGCTGTTGCTGCACAGGCACGAGGCGGGGGCCGAGTTGTTCGTTTCGACCCTGGTGCATACCAGGAACAGGCTGGGCCGCCTGTATTTTTCCATCGTCAAGCCGTTCCATCGCTTCGCGGTCCCCATTCTGGTCAGGGCGATGGCCGGCAAGATCGATGCGCGGCAAGCGTGACGCTGTCGTGCCCGTCGTCCTGCTCCCGTTAACGGCCGCTATCCCTCCTTCCTCTACAATCACACCCCAGCTCTGCCAAAAATTGAGCGGCGTGTTCGGCAAAGCGCGGTTCATGAAGGAGCCTCCGGGTAACGGTACGGGTGGTTGGCGGGTTGTCCGCGTCCTTGGGTAGGCGCATTCTTTGCAAAATAGTCGGTCGCGGAAGAGACCTGTGGAAGAGTACGCCACCGGAAATATGTGCAGGCCGATAAATGGTATTGCTCTTTTGCGGCAAAGAGCAGAATATCCCTCGGTTGGGAGGATCGGATCTGAAAACAACGACAGGCTGGAGATCGATCCTTCCCATGGAAAACCAGCCGAAGACAGAAGAACAAAAGGAGAAAGGAGCAAAAAATGGTCAAACGTATGATTCTGATGGTTTTATTGCTTGGAGCAACCACCGCCTATGCCAGCGACTTCGGCGGGCTTAAGGGGTTGGCCACCGATACCGGAAAGATGATGGGACAATCCACGGCGGATGTCGCCATGAACGCTCTCACCAAGAAGCTGAAAAAGGTTCAGAACGAATACGGTCCGATCCGTTTCGTCACGGGAAAAGCCGTGATTGATCCGGCTTGCGACCCGACCATGCAGCAGATCGCCAACATCATCGCGGAATATCCCGGCTTCAAGGTCCAGGTTGATGGCCATACCGACAACGTCGGCTCTGCGCAGACGAACCTCAAACTCTCCCAGGCCCGCGCCGAAGCGGTCGTGAAATACCTGATCGAGAAGAAGGCGGTTGCCGCCAAGCGCCTTGCCGCCAAGGGGTGGGGGGACAAGCAGCCGATCGCCGACAATGGCAGCGAGGCCGGACGGGCCAAGAACCGTCGGGTCGATTTCACCGTAACAACCCTCTGATTTCCGGTTTCGAACCGGAAGGTGGATGCGAAAGGGCAGGTCCGTCTGGACCTGCCCTTTTTCGTTGTGGGAACCTGTCATCCTAAAAAAGCGCCCCTTCCGATCCGCATCGAAAGGGGCGCTTTTTTGTCGCGTTCACGGGCAGAGAGTCGGCCTATTTGTTGTGGCCTTTTCCCTTGCCATTGCCCGAGTGTTTGTCCTGCCCGCGCTCATTGTCTTCCGGCCAATAAGACTGGCCCTTGTAGTGGTTGCCCTGTTTCTTGTAGCTGATGTATTCCCTGTCGCGATATTCGCGGACCTTGGAGTACTTTTGTTTGCGCAGCCCCGGCGGAAGTTGTTTGTAGGTTACGGCCGTCCACGGACCGTTGTAGCGTGAACTGGCATACCAGGCATTGCCGTTGTTGAGATAGTAAGAGCCACTGATGAACACCATGTCGTAGGGCACGTCCACCGCCACCCAGAATCCCAGGCGTGCCGGCTGGAGAAAAAGTGGCGGCTCGCTGACAATTACCGGCACCGGTTGCGGGCTGGCGACGACGACCGGAGGGCCGCCCGGGGAATCATTATGGTCGCTTCCGATATTGACGTTCAGGTTCCAGTCGACATTGCTGGCCCAGGCCGCAAAAGGGCTTGTGGCTACGAGTAGTACGATTCCGATCAACAGACGCATGACAAAACTCCTTTTCATTATTCATTTTACGTAAAAACAACCGCCCAATCTTAAGCACCAAATGTGCCAAGCATATGGATAGTTGAATGCGTGGGTTTTGCGCCGGGTACACGGAGCGGCAGAGCAGAGGCCCGATGAAGCCGTCTCCCTTAAACCTCCAGGATCTCCGTCAGTTGACGATCGATTTCCTGCGCGTCGGAGCCCCGGCCTTCCCGGTACAACCTGTTGCGCAGATCCTCCAGTTTTTGGGTCAGCTGTGGCAGAATTTCATTGCGGATCTTGAGCTGCAGCTCCGCGCCGGCTCTTTTGAATTCCTCGATGAAATCGTCGATGGATCGTTTCAGCGCCTCGAATTGCTCGTCCTTGAGGGTTGTTTCCAGCGAATCGGCGAAGTCCTGCATCGAACGATCCATGTCATCGAGCGATTGCTGGAGCTGTTCGCTCAAGCGTTGCGATTCCTTTGCCGCAGAGCCTGTCATGCTCTGCATGGCTTCCTGCAGTTTTGCCGAGGTGTGTTTCGAGCTTTTCTTGAGGCCGTGCAGCATCTCGCCCAGAAAACCCAGCCGTTTCTCCCCCTGAACGGTGCATCCGCTTTTCAGGGGCGTTCCCCCGGCAGGCTCCTGCTCGATGACGATGGCTTTACGGTCTGAGTCGGAGGGATCGTTCAGGATATAGAACCTGGAGTTTTCCGTGGCTGCCAACTTGAACTGCGGCTCTATCGCAACGACCACCAGGAAATCGCCCCCGTCGGTCGAGATGATTTTTTCAATGTGGCCCACCGGGGTTTCTTCAAAATAAACGGGCGCTTTGGCCTGCAGGTCTCCCAGGGTGTCGTAGCGGATGGAGAATTTCAGGGCGCCGTCCTGGCACCCGGAAAGCACCAGAAGCAGGAGGGACAGGGCCAGCGAAGCGAGTCTCATTTTTTTCATTTCATAACTCCGACAAGGTGATTTCTTGGCAATACATTTGGATGAATCCCGGGCCGGTTCAGACGCACAGGGAGGAATTGCGAGGTCCTGTGCGCACGTCAGGTCGGACATTTAATGCCATGCGCCGCGGCGAAAAGGCTGTTTCGCTGTTGTCTCGGCAAGACACCGTCCCCCCCTGACCCGGCTGGCGCGTGGCGATAAAGCGGCGCCGTCCACTGCAGGCAGAGAAGATCCACGCGCTGTCCGTCAGGCGTGTGGACTTCGCCCGAATCGTTGAAAGCAGAAAATCTCAGCAAAAATCGTTCCCGCGCCACCCTCCGTATCCGGTTCGGCTCCCTGGGATGGCTGCGATCTTCGGGGGGCGGTTCCGTTTTAACGGGTCTCCCGGTATCACCAGGCAATAACGGGTATTGACACCTGTGATTCACTGCTGATAGTCTTCCAAAAAAAATTTAATCTCAAAGAAAGGAGGCACACGTCATGGAGCTTGTAATCGTACGCAGTGAGGCAAAGGAGGGCCTGGGGGCCTAGTCGTCGTTTTTCCCCTTCCCCAATCCTTCCTCTGCCCGGTACTGTACCGGGTTTCTTCACCCATCAAGAAACCCACCGTTCAATAAAATATTTTCTTTTCGGATTCTTCGTCCGAAGGGGGTTTCTATGCCTGAATGGTCATTTTCCCTGCCCGGACTGGGCTGGAGTCATTTTTTTCAACAACAACTGAGCCTTGAGGAGTGGGAAGCGACCACGCCCGCCCGCGTCCTGGCCGTGCACCGCAACGCCATCGATGTCGCCGGCGAGCACGGGTGTCGGATGATCACCCTGCCGGGTCACTGGCATCTGCGGGATCCTGAAGACCTGCCCACCGTGGGCGACTGGCTGCTTCTCGACGCCTCAACGGGTCAGGTGCAACGGATGCTGGAACGCAAGAGCCTTTTTCGCCGCAAGGCCGCCGGCATCGAATCAAAAATGCAGTTGATGGCGGCCAACGTCGATACCCTGTTTATCGTCACCTCCTGCAACCTGGACTTCAATCTGTCGCGGCTCGAGAGGTATCTGGCCTTGGCCATGGAGTCGAACGTCGAGCCGGTGCTGGTGCTGACCAAAGCCGATCTGGCGGATAACGTTTCGGAGTACCAGCGACAGGCCATGAGCCTGAATCCCGATGTGGCCGTCGAAACGGTCAACGCGCTGGATGCTTCCTCGGTCGCGACGCTGGCCCCCTGGTGCACGACCGGCCAGACGGTCGCGTTGGTCGGGTCGTCGGGGGTCGGCAAATCGACCCTGATCAACACCCTTTGCGGCGCCTCCATGCAGGAGACGGGCGCCATCCGCGAAGACGACGACCGGGGGCGTCACACCACGACCTCCCGGACTCTGCACGCTCTCCCCGAGGGGGGCCTGCTCATCGACAGTCCCGGTTTGCGGGAACTTCAGCTCAGCGATTGCCACGACGGGATCGCGACGCTGTTCGACGATATCGAGGAGCTGGCCCGAAGCTGCCGGTTCAACGATTGTCTCCACGAGCACGAAGACGGGTGCGCCGTCAAGGCCG
>QKGY01000145.1 GCA_003250235.1 Desulfuromonadaceae bacterium | reverse complement strand
GGGGGAATGCATTCTGGTCCGGACCAACGGTGGCATTGATTGTCGGGGCCATATTATTCTTCGTGCTGGAATATGACAAAAAAGAAGAGCGTGAATATGTGGGGGTGGCCGTCTCTGATCAGTAAGGGGTGGGGAAAGGTATGAGCATTGTCGTTCTCGGGAATTTTTACGAGAACGACATCCATGACCCATCGTCACGAAATCGGGAATGCATCCGGGATGACCGGTCCCATAACCTCCTTAAATCGAAGACGTGTTCAAAAAGACCGTTTAGGGAGGTTGGGGGGACGGCCTTCCGGGTGTCATTTTAAAGACATTCTATCTATTATATACTCATTTTTCCTCCATTGTTTTTCCGCCCTTTAAATTTTCTAATACACCTGTTTAGAATTTTTAATCTCTCGTTATTCTAGGTGAAAACCAGTGTTGATCTGATTCAGTTCGATCGTTGTGGCCCTGCACGTTACCCGGGAGGAAAAACGATGCCGGAAATCACCGACACACCGCCAGCAGAGGTCAGAGCGGAACACGCGGCCCTACAAGCAGCCCTCACGGCCAGCCTGCCGCCGAAGCACATCGACAATAACTTACTCATAGCGAGCTGGAATATTCGCGGCTTCGGCGACCTGACGAAGAAGTGGACCGCAACTGCGGGCGATAGTCCGAAGCGCGATCTACGCTCATTGCTCTACATCAGCGAAATCGTCTCGCGTTTCGACATTATCGCGATCCAGGAGGTCAAGGGCAACCTGCGCGCCCTGCGTCATATGTTGAAGTATCTCAACAGGATCGACGATGTATGGTCGTTTATTCTCACCGACGAGACCCGGGGCGACGCCGGCAACAACGAGCGACTGGCCTTCGTGTTCGATACCCGCCGGGTACAGCTCTCGGGTCTGGCCGCCGAACTGGTCGTGCCGACCGATGGAGAAGCAACCTTGGTCTCAGGATTTCAGACCCAGTTCGCGCGTACACCCTACGCGGTTGCTTTTAAGGCACGCGGGAAAACTTTCATATTGGTCACGCTCCACGTGCTCTTCGGAGGCTGTTCGGCCGAACGGGTTCCGGAACTTCGTGCCATTGCCGCATGGCTGCGAGGTTGGGCGCGGGAGATGAATTCCTTCAACCAGAATCTGATTACCCTTGGTGACTTCAACCTTGACCTGCTGGGATCGGACCTCGCCGATGCGCTTTTTTCGACCGGCCTGGCAACCCCACCTGAGTTGCAGACACAGGATCGAACGATATTCGGGGCAACCAGCGAAGTCCGTCATGCCGATCAGATAGCCTGGTTCCCAGGAGGGCAGGGCACACCCGGTCTCTCTTCGCTCACCTACAACAACGCCGCCGACGTTTTCAACTTCGAGCCATTGGTCCTCAATGATCTGGGACTCACGCGCATGCAGAAGTCCTTCCGCGTGTCCGACCATCTTCCTCTCTGGGCCGAGTTTCGGACATGACCTGTCATCATAGGTTCCGCTCTGGTCGGTTATGAGTTCTTTTTTTCCTGAATATCTTTCACGAGATTCAAAAGCAAGGTTATGAAGGATGCGCCCGCTATCTGGGCAAAAGAGCTTCGGAAATTCCTCATGAGGCGTCGGTTGGCATGATCTCGCAGGAGGAGAACTCAGTTACCTGATGGCCGTCGGCCTCAGTGAAGAATGTGCCAGGGGGGTGATCATTCAAGGGTTCTTGGATGTCCGGATCAAAGGGTTGCCTGAAGCCCTGAGCGGGATGATCACCGAGATGATCAAAAAGGCCAAAGCCGGGGAGGCTGTTTGACCCGGCAAATTCATGACCTCAACATGTGCTTCGTTGATAAGGTCATCGCCATTTTACCTGTGGATCCGGCTGGGTTTTGAAGTCAGGAAATCAGGCCAGAAGATCAGCCTTGACCTTGTCAATCCCAAGACGCTCAATCATGCGTCCCATCCGTTCCCGCTTGGAATTTTCCTTGTAATAGTCAATGATGCGGGCCACCGTTGCCAATGCATCTTCACGGGGCAAATCCTCCACGAGGAGATCCGCCAGTCTCGGCCATGCCGATCCGTTCCCGCCGATCATCACAGA
>QKGY01000386.1 GCA_003250235.1 Desulfuromonadaceae bacterium | reverse complement strand
CATCACGGTTAAGAACACCCTGCGCAGCGTGCTGCCGTCGCTAGGCGTCGTCGACACACTGCCGCCAGGATTCAAGTATGTCAACGGATCAGGCCGGGTCGACGGTGTAAAGATCGCCCCGAGTGTCAGTGGTCGTCAATTGCGTTGGGATAATCTCGACATCGGCTACAACAAGGAGCACCGCATCGAACTGCTGCTGATGGTCGGTGCCGGCGTCTCTGAAGGAAAATACGTCAACCAGGCGCAGGTGATCGACATCACCACCGTCGCGCCGCTATCCGAGGTGGCGACGGCCACAGTCCGCGTCACCCCCGATCCTGATTTCGACTGCACCGACATCATCGGAAAGGTTTTTGACGACCGGAATCTGAACGGATACCAGGACTCCGGCGAAAACGGTCTTTCGGGCGTCAGCCTAGTGACAGCTCGCGGCCTTATATCGACCACCGATAAATACGGGCGTTTCCATATCACTTGTGCCGACGTTCCGGATGAGGATCGGGGCAGCAATTTCATACTCAAGCTCGACGAGCGCAGCCTGCCGTCAGGTTATCGGATGACCACGGAGAACCCCCGGGTGCAGAGGGTGACCCGCGGCAAAATGGCTCGTTTCAACTTCGGAGCGACCATACACCGCGTGGTGCGCATCGACATAGCCGATGGCGTATTTGAACCGCAAACCACCGACATACGACTACAGTGGCGGCAGCGTCTGCCCCTGTTGCTTGAGGAGCTTAAAAAGGCGCCGTCCGTACTTCGTCTTTCCTACCTGGCCGATATCGAGCCGGAATCACTGGTCGGGAATCGTCTTGAAACCCTTAAAAAGGAAATTATCGGAATGTGGGATCGGGCGGGCGCAGGTTACCCCCTGAACGTCGAGACAGAAATTTTCTGGCGTCGTGGCGCCCCTGTCGGTGGCCGGTGAGGCAGCGATGAGACCCGTTCCGTTTTTCAATCCCTTGTTTGTGACGAGGTTTATGTCTACGCGCATCCTTGTTTTTCTGTGCCTGTGGCTGATTCTGGTTCCCGGCGCGGAGGCCATATCTCTCGGTGACGAAAACATCCTGGAAACGGGTGAGGGCGGGAGTTCGGTTGAAAAACACTTGCCGACCGATCTCTCCTTGACCCCCTGGGTGCACGATCCTTCGATTTTCGAAGTCGATGAAGGAGACCGTACCGAGTTGCGCGACGTGGTCGAGAAGGATGTCAAAACCGTCAAGCTCGATCATCTTGTCCCCCCAATCCATTTTGACCAGGGGGATGTGCATATTCCCGACAACTATCTGGATCTTTTGCGCGACGTTCTGGACAGCATGCGAGGGCGCGCCAACGTTCGTTTACATTTCGTCGGCCATGCCGACTCCCTGCCACTCAGCGATGCCCTGAGTGCCCAGTACGGGGACAATGTCGGACTGTCCAGGGAACGGGCCGGCGTCACGGCCGAATATTGCCAACAGGCCCTTAACCTCCCTCCCGAGGCGATCTCCTATGAAGGAATGGGTGACAGCCAGCCGATCGCTGACAACGCCACGGCGGAAGGACGTCAACTCAACCGCCGTGTGGAGGTGCAAGTCTGGTACGACGAAATCAGCGAAAGGCAGGTTCAAAAGGAAGTCATCATCCCCAGAGAGGTTAACCGCATCAAAGTATGCCGGTCCGAAACAGTCTGCAAACTGCGGTATAAGGAAGGGCATTCTCATCGGGCCCGGGTGAAGAACCTGATATCGCCGCTTCATTATGACGACGGCATGGCCGAGGTGCCCGAGGCGTTTCTCACCCAGATCCGACAGGCAATGGTCAACCTTCGCGGCAAACCCAATCTCGTCATCAAGTTCACCGCCTATACGGATAACTTGCCGTTGACCGGTCGCGACGAACGCATTTACGGCAACCTTGTCGGTCTCTCTAAGGCTGTTGCCCGCCGTGTTTCCCTGGTCGTTCAAGAGAAACTCGGTCTATCCAACGCGGCAATTCAGCAGGAGGGAAAAGGGTCTGCACAGCCTGTGGCCTCAAACGACACCCAGCAGGGGAGGGCGCGAAACCGCAGGGTGGAGGTGGAGTTCTGGTACGACGATCCCCTGCAGGATCTTCCGGATGAACCCCAGCTGTGCCCGGACGCTGCCGGAGCGGAAACCGTAACCCGGGTTTATCAGTCCCCGCTTGGCGACACCGATCCGATCCTGTTCGAAAACGGCAGACCGGTTGTCCCGGCAGAAACTATCGGCAGGTTGCGGCAGATGATGGCGGAAGTCAGCGATAAAAGCCATGTGCGCCTGCGTTTCATTGGCTATACGGGCAACGAACGCCTTGACCGAAGAACGGCTTCCGTCTATGGAGACGATATCGGTCTGTCCATGGCCCGTGCGCGGCGTACGATGGAGGCCGTGCGAGAGCAGATGGGCCTTACCCAGGATCAGACCGAGTTCGAGGGGCATGGCTTTGTCCAGTCCGACGACGTCGTGAATTCCGGTTTTATCCAATCCGCAACATCGCGTGTTACCGTTCAGGTTGTCTATGACGAACTGGTTCTGCTCGACGACTATGAAGGGGTGGATGTGACGCCCATGACGCGCGAGGTCACCCCTCTCGATCCTTTCGGTCTGAACCTTATGCGTATTACCGTCGACGGCAAGCCTCTCAACGATCCGGGCAAGTGCAGCTCGGACGTGCAGCGCTGTACCGACGTCGCTCTTGATAATGCCAACATTCAGTTCAAGCATGACAGCCTGAAAATCGAGCCCAGACTGAATATTACCGCCTGGCCTCGATCCATCCGCTACCAGGACCTGCCGGAAACCCCCTTTGCAGAGAACCTGGTGCGGTTTCGTCTCTATTCGAACTACCGAAGCTTCATTCGCAGCGCCGAAGTGCGTATTTTTGACGAGGCGCAGTCCGTGCGGGACACCCCCCTGGTGGTCATCGGCATGGACGCCGACGGGTTGGCCCAATGGCAGGCGGATTTCCCCTCCTTTTCGGCCCCCGTGCGTCCGTTGAAGTACTTGGTGCGCGTCTACGGGGATAAGGGCCTTTTCGACGAAACCGTTCCACAGCCTCTCTGGATTATCGATAACGTCGATGCCCAGACCGCCGGTGCCGATGTCAAGGCTGAGCTTCTGGCCGGGTACGGCGAGAGCCGACTGGCCGTTCATAACATTGCCTTGCGCGGTGGCACGGTTCAGGCCTTTGGTTCGGAGATTCCCAAGGACCACGGCGTGTGGATGGCCGGATATTCGGTCCCGGTCGATGCCCAGGGTCGCTTTGTCGCCGAGGAGATTCTTCCCGAGGGGATGCATACCGTCGAAGTGGCTGTCCTCGATCCCTTCGGTAACGGCGAATTGTTCCTGCGCGATCTCGCTCTGGAAAAGAGCGACTGGTTCACCGTGGGGATTGCCGACATGACCCTCTCGGGCAATAAGACGAACGGCCCGGCCAAGCTTCTCGCGCCCGACAAGCCCCAGTACAGCGAGGACATAAGCCTTCAGGGGCGGTTAGCCTTTTATACCAACGGAAAATTCAAAAACGGCTGGTCGCTCACGGCGAGCGCCGACACGAGGGAAGGGTCAATCGAGGATATTTTCTCTGACTTTCTGGACAAGTCGCCTGATGCGCTCTTCCGGCGCATGGACCCCGATTACCACTATCCGACCTTTGGCGACGACAGTACGGTGGTCGAGGATGCGCCGACAAGCGGCAAGTTCTATGTGCGCACCCAGAAGGATGAAACCTACGCTCTCTGGGGCAATTTCAAGATCGGCTATACCGACACCTACCTGACTCATGTCGATCGTGGACTTTATGGGGCCAACCTTCACTATCAGCCACTGCCTACCACCAGTTTCGGCGAGCCGCGCCTGTTCATGGACGGCTTTGCCGCCGACCCCGGAACCGTTGCCGGTCGCGACGAATTCCGGGGTACGGGTGGTTCCCTCTTCTTTCTGAAACGGCAGGACATTCTGGAAGGCTCGGAGAGAATACGTATCGAGGTACGCGACAAGGATTCCGGCATGGTGCTTGGGGTGAAGAACCTGACATCGGCCCTCGATTACGATATCGATTACCTGCAGGGGCGGATTCTGCTGTCGCAGCCCCTGGAGACCACCGCTGAGGACGACTTGCTCGTTGCAAGCGACGCGAGTGGCGGCAATCCCGTGTTTCTGGTGGTTCGTTACGAATTCACTCCAGGGTTCGATGAGCAAAATACCCTGGCGACCGGCGGGCGGGTTCACTACTGGCTCAATGACTATGTGAAAATCGGCGTGACTGCCAATCGGGACAATGACTCGGATATCGAAAGCAGCCTGGGTGGCGTCGATCTGACCCTTCGCAAATCCTCGGCTTCATGGATCCGGATGGAGACTGGGCTCACAAAAGGTCCCGGGGTCCTTGCCACCACGTCTGCTGACGGCGGGTACACCTTTGCCGATGTCGATGGTTTCAACGACACCGATGTTAACGCGATGGCCTACCGGGTCGATACCAGCATCGGATTTCAGGATTGGTTCGACACAGGGCGTGGGAAGGTCACCTTTTACCTGCAGGAACTGGAAGAAGGCTATTCGGCACCCGGGCTGTCTACGACTACCGACATGACCCAGTATGGCGGAACAGCCGATCTGCCTATCACCGACCGGCTGAGCAGTCGGCTGAAACTGGATATACAGGATCGGCCAGAGGGGTTGGACACCCGTTCGGGCGAACTGGATGTCGATTACCGTCTGGATAAGCATTGGACCCTGAGCTCGGGAGTCAGAATGGACAACCGCACCGACAACGCCGAGGTGGTCGCCGCTACCCAGGAGCAAGGGGATCGTACCGATGCGGTAGCACGTCTGCTGTATGATTCACGCGAACGCTGGTCCGCTTACGGCTTCCTGCAGCAGACAGTGCAGGCTTCCGGCAATCGCGAGGATAACAACCGCATCGGGGTTGGCGGAAACCTGCGGGTGACTGAGCGTTTCAGCGTGCTGGGCGAAGTTTCCGGCGGGGATCTCGGCGCCAGCGGAAAACTTGGAACGGAATATCTCTATTCCGATCGCACCACCGTGTATCTCAACTATACGCTTGAAAACGAACGCAGCGACAACGGAGTCCGTGCCCGCAAAGGCGATATGGCCTCAGGTTTCAAGACCCGCTATTCCGACAGTGCCAGCGTCTACCTCGAAGAGCGTTATACCCATGGCGATGTGGCTACGGGACTGACCCATTCTACCGGTGTCGAACTGGCGCCGTTCGATAGGCTCAACCTGGGAGCCAACGTCGATTTCGGCACCCTCAAAGATCCCGATACGGCGGCCGACATCGAAAGAAAAGCCATCGGGGTGAGCGCAGGATACGGGCTGGACAGCCTCAAGATTGCCAGCGCCGTTGAATACCGGGTCGACAGTACGGAGCAGGCCGACGACAGTTTTTCCAAACGCACCACCTGGTTGTTCAAGAACAGCCTCAAATATCAGATTTCCGCGGACTGGCGGCTGATCGGCAAGTTCAATTATTCGGTAAGCGAGAGTTCCCTGGGCGACACCTACAACGGAGATTATACCGAGGCGGTTGCAGGGTACGCCTACAGGCCCGTTAGCAATGACCGGTTCAATGCCCTGATCAAATACACCTATTTCTACAATATGCCTTCCCTCGAGCAGGAGGCGGGCACCGATTCTGGAACTATCCAGAGAAGCCATATCGGATCCCTGGACGTCATGTACGATCTGACGTCCCGCTGGACCATCGGCGGCAAGTACGCCTACCGCTACGGTGAGGTCGCCCAGGACAGGGAAAATCCTGAATATTTCCTCAGTCGGGCGCATCTGATGGTGCTGCGGGCGGACTGGCATTTCCTCCACCGATGGGATGCTCTGATGGAGGCTCGTCGGCTCGAACTTCCGGATGCTCAGGACAGTCGCGACGGGGTTCTGGTCGGACTCTACCGGCATTTCGGCAATCACATCAAGCTGGGGGCCGGGTACAACTTCAGCCGTTTCTCCGATGACCTGACCGATTTCGATTACAAACATCAGGGACTTTTTATCAATCTTATCGGAAAGATATGACGTAATAACCGGATAGAATCGCATCAGACTTGAGACATAGACAAACGGACAGGTGACTATCATGCACAAACATTTCAGCGCGATCCTTGCAATTCTTTCCATGTTTTTATTGAGCACCCTGACTTACGCGGAGGATATCTCCAAGGAGCAGATAAAAGGGTTGGACGAACAGGTGCAGGAGATCAAGACCGATGTCCTGAACATCGCTGCTGAACTTAACCAACTGGAAGAGAAACTGCTTTATCCCTCTCACACCCAGGTGGCCGTTTTCATCTCCCTGAATCCAGGGGAAACCTTCCGTCTCGACTCGGTGGAAATCCAGATCGAAGGCAAACCCGTCGCCGAGCACCTTTACACCTTCAAAGAACTCGATGCTTTGAAAAGGGGAGGGGTGCAGCAGATCTATACCGGAAACGTTCTCTCCGGAGATCATGCCATGCAGGTCTCCTTTTTGGGGAAAACCGAGGGTGGCAACGATCTGCAGAGAACAGAAAATTATACGCTGCACAAAGGCGTAGGCCCCCAGATAGTCGAGGTGGCCCTCTCCAGCCAGTCGATCACCTTTAAAGACAGGTAATTCATGTTCCGCGTCTTCGTCGTTTTTATAAGCCTGATGTTCGCCTCAACAGCTCTGGCTGACACCGGCTCTGCCCCGAAAGAGATGAAGGATCTCTACTTCGGTGAGGCGCTTTATTACGCTTTTCAAGGTGACTGGTTCGATGCCATTTCCCGGCTGGATACCGAACTGCAGCAATATCACGGGCTCGACGAACCCGAGCTCGACACTCTTGCTATCTATGCCGATCAGGCCGAATTTGATGTCGGCGACTTCGAGCTCGCCTACCGCATGCATCATCGTGCGGGGCGTGCCATTACCGCCGTTATTGAAGGAAACGTCGAAGAGTCTGTGCGAAACGAGGCCGTCTATCGTCTGGCGAGAATCTTTTTCCAGAAAAACCAGCCGGTTAATGCACTGCATGCCTTGGATCGCATTAAAGGCAAAATTCCCGACAAGATCCGTGACGACCTGCCGTTTCTCAGGGCGCAAGTCCTGATGGCCAATGGACGTTTCGCCGAAGCGGCCCGTATCCTTCGCGATCTCGATGGCGCCAAAAGCCTTGAGGGATTTACCTCCTACAACCTCGGTATCGCTCTGTTGCGGCAAGGCAAGGAGAAAGAAGGGCGGGAATCTCTCGATGCGACGGGACGCATTGTCAGCGATAATGCGCTTACCCAGGCCATTAAAGACAAATCGAATCTCGTCCTGGGGGACAAGCTTCTGGGAGAAGAAAATTTCGAGGGTGCTAAAGAAGTGTTCGATCGCGTGCGTCTCAGCGGCCCGTTTTCCAACCAGGCTCTGCTTGGTTCCGGTTGGGCGGACGCCTCGGCGGGGCATTTCGATAAGGCGCTTGTTCCCTGGAGCTTGCTGGCCGAGCGTGAGGTGACGGATCCTTCGGTGCAGGAAGCGCTTCTTGCCGTTCCTTTTGCCTATGGGAAACTCGGTGTGTACAGCCAGGCCGCCCTGCGTTACGGGAGCGCGCTTGAAGCCTTCGGCATCGAGATCGATAAGCTTGGGGCTTCGATAAAAAGCATTCGTGAAGGCAAGTTTCTCCAGGCTCTCACGGGAGAAGAGCTGAAACAGGACGCCAACTGGGTGGTCAAATTGCGGGAATTGCCTGAATCACCCGAAACCTATTATCTCCTTGATTTGATGGCTTCCCACGACTTCCAGGAATCGCTGAAGAACTATCTCGATCTCGAAGATCTTCGCAAGCGTCTGGATGTCTGGGAAGGGGATCTTGTCGCTTTTGAGGATGTCATCGCTCATCGCCGGACCTACTATCAGCCTCTGCTGCCGCAGATCGATGCCGAATTCAGAAAATTAGACTCCCAGATGAGATTGCGGCTGGAACAGCGCGACCGCATCGATCAGCG
>QKGY01000461.1 GCA_003250235.1 Desulfuromonadaceae bacterium | reverse complement strand
GCCGCCTGGGCCTCTTCCACCGACAGGGTTTGCGCCGCCGCTTCCTTGGCATAATGATCGACGATCCCCCAGGCCGTTTCCACCGCATGCTGGATCTCAGTCCGCTTATCCTTGTAGAGGTTGTCCCTGGCCCGTAGGTAAACCCAGCCGACGGCCAACGAAAAAATGACAATGATGGCCAGGCTCATACCAAAAATTTTCTGTCCTACCTTTAAGTTTTTCATCCTGATTTCCCTTCTCAACGGCTTTGCGTAGAAAACGCCTTATCCCTTTAATGGCATGACACATTCATTATCGTACGGGTGGCGATACGATGTCCGAATTCTCCTCGTTCGCCAGTTCATAAAGAACATCTGTCTCATTGTTCTGGAGGATTCGCTTCACCTCCTCCATCGCTTTTTCAGCCGACACAAAAAACGTATTGGATATGTTGGCGGCAAATATCTTTCTGGCGACAGGGTTTCCGGCATCCCCACCCTCGATAAAGAGCAGGGCTGTACCCTGGATCAGTTCGCGCAGAAAGGTTGCCCCACGACTATCACCTGCCGTAAGGATCTGTTCATCCACAATGATCAGATCGAGGGGATGGTGGTTGAACTGACAATTGAAAATATGATTGATTCCTTCCATCAAGTCGGTCACCAGGCGATACCGGTACCCAGCCAACTTAAGCAAAAAGGCCAAGTTCCTGCAGGATTCACTCCCCTGGTTGATTAACAGAACTTCTTTGTCGGTTGTATGTTTCATCACTGCCCCGCCATAAATGACTGTCGTTTGCCATTTATGGATAGCAAGGGCGGTGCCAACCCCTTTACTGCCTGCAACTTACTGATTTTAAAGAATTATATATTGATTTTCGGGTTGAAGAGGATATAACCAGAGTTATAGCCAGGGGGGGATACAAAACATAACCTATTGAATTTATAAAACCTTATCACGTCATAACTCCAGATCGTCCCATAACCCTGGGCATAGGGTTCCAGAGCACCGTCATCAAGAATCACAGGATTTCTTCTTCAGACGTTTGCTCAGAGCGGGTTGAGACACGCCAAGCAAGCGAGAAGCAATCGTCTGGTTTCCGCCCGAGCGGTCCAGGGCTTCGTCCACAAGCATCTCGCTGACTTCCTCCAACGTGGGAAGGGTCTCGAAAAACAGAACTCTGGCGCCACGACTCGCGCATTGCATCCCCTTGGCGACGGGAGACTGGGGAGCTCCTTCTGCCTGCGACATCGCCTTCTTGAAAGCCGCCATCGACATTTTCCCGGTCGTGTGGAGGCTGACTGCGTCATAGACCATGGCCCGCAGTTCTCGTACATTGCCGGGAAATGTATAGGTGGACAAAAGCAGGGAGAGTTCCGGTGGCGGTGTGGGCCTTTTTTTGCCGAGACGGGTCGCCACCTCTTCGAGAAAGTGCTCCAGAAGCAGGGGGATATCTTCGCTGCGTTCGCGCAGCGGCGGGATGTGAAGCTGGTGGGCGCACAGCCGGAAATACAGATCCTTGCGGAAGCTTCCATCTGCCTGTCGGCTGGCGAGATCCTGATTGGTGGCACAAACGATACGGGTCTGAACCCGTTTGGGCCTGTCAGAGCCCACGGGGAAATACTCTCCTTCCTGAAGCATGCGCAACAGTTTGATCTGAGAGGCCGGGCTGAGATCGCCGATTTCATCCAGAAAGAGCATCCCGCCGGCGGCCTGTTCGATCATGCCGGCGCGACTCTGATCCGCTCCGGTGAAGGCACCGCGGACGTGCCCGAAAAGGGTATCGGAAAAAACCTGATCATCGAGCCCTGCCACATTGACGGCCACCCAGGGGCCCTTGGGACACGCCAGCCGGTGGGCCGCCCGGGCAAAAAGCTCTTTGCCCACCCCGCTCTCCCCACGGATCAGAATGGGTTCACGGCTCGCCGAGACGGCCTCGAGATACTGGAACAGAGACTGCATCTTGCTACTGCGACTGACTATTTCGTCGAAAATTTCCGGATGATCAAGAGTGCCCTCAACCATCCTTTCGCGCAGCCGTTCGATTTCCTGCTGCATCTCCTGCTGGGTTAACGCCCTGTGAACCCCGGCAATGAGCCTCTCGGTT
>QKGY01000413.1 GCA_003250235.1 Desulfuromonadaceae bacterium | reverse complement strand
GGCCATGCTGTACGGCGAGGTGCGGCGACAGGCGGGGATACTTTCCTATAACCATATTTTCTGGATACTCGGCGTGGTTTTTCTGGCGATCATCCCTTTTCTGCTGCTGCTGAGAAAACCCAAGGCGGGAGCCGCGGTTTCGGTTCACTGAGTTTCGGGTTTTTCCCTTCGGGGATCCTTCCCTTTGAGAGCGTTAAACGAGGACCATTCCACGCGCGGAGGCCGCATTGTCGCATTCGAGACCAGGGCTGAGCAAATCCCTCCTGCTTAAGGGGATGCAGTGCGCCAAGGCCCTCTACCTCGCCAAAAATCCTCCCGATTTCGAATTTCCTCCCCAGCCCCTCCCCAGCCCGACCTCGAGGCCCGCTACCGGGCCGGCACCGAAGTGGGCCTTCTCGCCCAGAATCTCTTCCCCGGCGGCATCGAGGTCCCTTACGAGGGGCTCAGCGTCGCACAGCAGATCGCCCGCACCCGGGAGCTGATGGATGAGGGGGCCTCCGTCATCTACGAGGCCTCTTTCGCCCATGACGGCATTTTCGTCAAGGTCGATATCCTGGTGCGTGACGGCGAGGCCTGGCAGATTCATGAAGTGAAGATGGGGACCTCGGTCAAGGAGGTCAACTGTGACGACGTAGCCGTGCAGTACTATGTGCTGACCGGCAGCGGTCTTCGCGTCAGCCGTTCTTTTCTGGTTCATATCGACAACGGCTACATCCGAAATGGTGCCATCGAGGTGGCAGGCCTCTTCGTCAGCGACGAGATCAGCGAGGCGGTGCTGGCCCGCCAGCCGGCTCTGCCGTCCCTCATCGACGCGCTGCGCGGGCATCTCGACGGCGGGGAACCGCTCATCGATATCGGCGAACAATGCACCTCCCCCTACGACTGCGATTTTATCCCCTATTGCTGGCGGCATATCCCCGAGGAATCGGTTTTCGATCTCAGCGGCAGCAAAAAAGACAAGTTTGCGTTGTACTATGACGGCTATGTCCGGCTCGACGAGGTTCCCCCCGAGCGCCTCAGGGACAAGCAGCGTTTCGAGGCATTGGCCACGCTCGGGCGACAGAACCATGTCGATCCCCAGGGGCTCAAGGCTTTTCTCGACGGCCTCTGGTATCCTCTGTGCCATCTCGACTTCGAAACCTTTGACACCCCCGTTCCTCCTTTTAACGGGGTACGCCCCTACCAGAAGATCCCCTTTCAGTTTTCGCTGCACGTGGAGCAGGCGCCCGGGGCAGAGCCCGTCCACGTCGAATATCTGGCTCCCCCCCGCGTCGATCCGCGCCGGGAGCTGGCCGAAAAGCTGCTTCGGGACATCCCCGAAACGGCCTGCGTGCTTACCTATAACCAGGCGTTCGAGAAGGGGGTGCTGCGCGAACTGGCCGCGGCTTTTCCCGATCTCGCCGAAGCGCTCGAAGAACGCATCGCCCATATCCGCGACCTCATGGTCCCTTTTCGCAACCGCTCGGTCTATCGCTGGGCGATGAAAGGGTCCTATTCCATCAAACAGGTCCTGCCGGCGATGGTTCCGGGGCTCTCTTACAAGGGGTTGCCCATCGCCGATGGGGGAATATGGCGATGCTGGCGTACCACGACATGTGCGAATCGGACGATCCCGAACGGATCGCTGCAATACGCCGGGATCTGCTCGCCTACTGCCGGCTCGATACCCTGGCGATGGTGGAAATCCTGCGCGAACTGCGCCTTCTGGCATCACCCTTCCAAACCGAATAAAATGAGGACATCTATGGAGACCTTTGAACAGGCGATCACGGTCCGTTGGTCCGACCTCGATCCCAACGGGCATGTGCGGCATTCGGTGTATTACGATTACGGCGCCCAGGCACGTATCGCGTACCTGCAGAAGCAGGGATTCGGCATCGACTGGATGGCTCAAAACGGCTTCGGCCCGGTGCTGTTTCGCGAAGAGGCCAAATTTCTGCGAGAACTCAGGCCCGCCGATGAACTCGTTATTGACGTAAGGCTCTCGGGCGTTTCCGAGGACCACCGCAAGTGGAGCATCCGGCACCGGATTTTGCGGGGCGAAAAGCTGTGCGCCGTGATTGATATGGACGGGGCCTGGCTCGATCTGAAGACGAGACGTCTCGCCCAGCCCCCTGCGGAGATGCGGGAGAAGTTCGAGGCCTTGGAGCATACGGAGGACTTTCGGGGGATTCCGTCGGGGAAACGGGCTTAACCCTCTACGTATTTTTGACAAAAAGCGTCGACCCCTGTAGGGTTTGCGTCAAAAAACAGGAAAAGGATGTGTCATGAGCGATTTTCCCACGTGCCCGAAATGCAGTTCTACCTACACCTATGAAGACGGCAGCCTGTATGTCTGCCCGGAATGTGCCCACGAGTGGGCGAAGGATGGCGTCGTCGCGGCTGCGGATGATCAGCCCGTTTACAGGGACGCCCACGGCAATACCCTGGAAGACGGCGATACGGTTACCGTCATCAAGGATCTCAAGATCAAGGGATCGTCCTCGGTGGTCAAGGTCGGCACCAAGGTGCGCAATATCCGTCTGGTCGAAGGCGATCACAACATCGACTGCAAGATCGACGGCATCGGACCGATGAAGCTGAAGTCGGAGTTCGTCAAGAAGGCCTGAGGCCTGCCGGACCTCCCTGCCGTTGCCTGGCAACGGGGCAACGATGCTATACTGGAATTAGACAAGGGAGGTCGTCATGAGACACGAAGACTACGTAAGAATCTGTGAATATACCGAACACAAGGATATGCCGTCGCGGGTGAGAAACACGCAGAGCGGCGAGACAGGGGTGGTCGTGGAGTGCCGTACTCTCTCGACGCCGGAAGGTTTTCTGGTCGATCTGGGCGATGAGCTGACCACCTGGAGCCCGGAATATGTGGAGGAGATTCTGGAATAGCGAATGAAATACGGGGTGAAATAGACATCCTGATTTGACAAAGGCTCAATCCCGGGTAAAAAAGTTTTAATTGTTGACCGCCCAGAGGGGGAATCACGGTGACGGTCCAGGGGATTGGGAGATTTTCAGAGGCCATTTTTTCCGAATTTTTCGGAAAGGGTGGCCTCTGTGTGTTTAAGACCGGGAGGGTGCGATGTCGAATCGGGACGAAAAATTTTCTGAACTTCTGGCCCAGGCCCGTAAGGTTCTCAGTGACAAAAATTACAACAAGGAGTGCTTTCCCCTTCAGGATCTGATTCGCACGATAGTGGACGCCGAGATCCTGGTTAGCCGCAAGGTCACGATCTATAAATGGTTCGGGTTGGTTTTGTTGATGTCGATCCCTCTGGTTTCCGCTCTTCTGTCGGTTCTGGTCACGCAGAACAGCGATGCCGTGCCCAAAAGTAAAATGATATTCGCCTGTCTGTCGATCTACGCCCCGTATCTGAGCTTTCTGTTAACCCTGATGACGATCTTCAACTCCATTTTCAAGCCGGGAGAACGGTTTCAGTCGTCGTGCTTTATCGCCATAAAAATAAAAAACTTCAGGAGCAATCTGATTGCGGATCTGGAGAAACTCTCACCCGTACAGGATACGACCTTGATCGATCTGGTTCAAAAGCACCAAGTCGCATTTGAGGCCTATCAGGAAAAGCTCATCGGGTTGTTCCTCCCCGAAACCATCCAGAAAACCTGAAAGGCTGCCTTTTAGCCGAAACCTTCAAACGCCAGGGATATCGGGATGAGATCCAGGACCTATTTGTAAGGGAGGCTGACATGTCTGAAAAACTGATCGTTGTGGCCCACGGCATCGGCGATGCCAAGCCGGATTTTTTCGAAGCGTGGCGCGATGTCATGGCCGCCAATCACGACCTGAGCGGCGTAACCGTCAAAGGGCTGTACTGGGAGGACGTGCTGCAGAAAGTAGCGGATAAGTACCCCGTGGTCAGCGGCACCCTGGGCGAAATCGTGGAGATGTGCGGGTTTCCCAACTTAAAGAAGTGGGTGGGCAATGCCAGCTGGAAGATCTTTCAGGATTACATAATGGACGTGCTGGTCTATGTCGGATTGCCCGACATGTGGCTGATGATCCAGGATCAGTGTGCCCTGAAGCTTGCCGCGCTGAGGCAAAACGATGACGGAAGCGCCGCTTTTTCCGAGCAGGACACCATCCTGATTGGCCATTCGCTGGGGGCCGCGATGCTGCCCCATCTGGTCTGGCGCGAGTACGCTTTTACCGGATCCATTGCCTATCGGGGCATGATCCTTCTGGCCTCCCCTCTGGGGTTCGAGTCCCCGAACGCGCAGATCTGCAAGGATTTTATCCAGCGCATGGGTGAGATATTCGGTGGCGACCGCACCAGCACCCTGGATCGCTTCGCCCGGGCCTGGGACATGGGGGGGAAGAACCGGCTGCGTTTTGTCAGTAACGAGAACGATATCGTCTGCTCCGACGTGAAATACACCCTTCCCGTCACCGGGCAGGTGGTTGATCTGATCCCGCTGAGGCAGGGATTCAGCCCCTCCGAGACAGCCCTGCTGAATTCCAAGCATACCGGGTGCGTCGCGTTTGTCTCTTTTGGCGAACGCGATCCGGCGAAGATCGTCGCCAACCACGACGTGCTGACCTATCTGAAGCAGCCATCCTTCAATACGGCACTTGCCGCCATGTTGTAAATAAGGGGAGCCCTATGAAAAAATCCGGTCTGATCTTCCTCGTTGTCGTTTTGCTTTTTGGGGGAGCGGGTGTCCTGCAGGCGGGGCAACTGGCCGACTCCCTGGAGCAGTACCAACAGATTACCCGCGGTCTCCTGGCTGTCGAACAGGACCCGGGCGTTCGCGCGTATCTGCAGTCCTGTCTGCAAGGGGCTGGATATCTTGTCGGTCTGGAAGCCGGCGAGCCGGGGGTTTCGAAAGCCTTCGACAAGCTGGTTGAGCAGCGCCTGGAGGCGGCTCCGCAAAACAGCGGCGCCGAAGCCGTACAAAAAGAGAGCGAGGCCTACAACACGTATCTGTTCCCCTACCGCAAACAGGAATATCTCACCCTTATCTCCCTTCAGGACCAGTTGCTGCAGCGCAAGTATTTTCAGAGCGAAACGGCTCCGAACGCCAACTTTCTCGAAGGCGTGGTCAACGGGTACTGGTCGCTGACCCGTGCCGACCATGGAGACCCCGCCCGGGCGTTCACCGAACCGCATCTCGGCGTCTCTCCCTGGGAAGCGATTTTTCGCCTGGAGCCGGCAATGACCTTCAATCATGGTGTCCATGCCGCCATTTTGGGTGCAGCGGGGCTGAGCTACACCTTTTTTCCCGAGGTGTTGGGGGAGGCGGATCAGAAACATTTTGAAGAAACCTTCTGCTCCACCACCCTGAAGAAGTCCGGCGCCCGTATCGGAGTCGGCGCCGGGATGGATGAGGGTGAGGCCCGGCTGCTTCTCGGTGCCGGGGTACAGGTCCGGGCTGTGGCGGTATGGGGGCTCTACCAGCCCGACGGAGACCGGTTTCTGCTGGGGATCAGTGCCAGTGATCTCCGTCTGTTTGAAAACGCTTTTTCCTGGTTTTGACCGTCATCGGGGACTTTCAGCCTCAGGGACGAAGCGGGCTGTTTCTGAGACGGAACCCGTGCTCAGTAGCAGTTGGTGGTGCAGTAGCGGTCGCCAAAGAAGAAATCGAGAGTGAAGGTGAAGGACGGATTGGCTTCGAAGTCGTCGTCGCGGGGAAAAACAAGCTGCGGCTTGAGTTCGAGAAAAACCCATCCCTTATGGATGTCACGCCGGTAGCGGATATTGGTGAAATACTGGGTGGGCTGCGCTTTGGGGTCGAACTCGAAGGTTACGCCGGTCTGATAGGCCATCTGCACCCGATCCCCGAGAGGATGGGTAAACAGGAAGGCCTGGGTGGTCAGCACTTCCCGAGGGTCGTCACGGAGCCATATCCCCTCGGTACTGGTACGGAACAGGCTGTTGTCTCCCGTGCCGCGTTCAAAATCAAAGAGTAAACGGGTTTCCCATCCACGATTGTCGTACCACCCCGGGGTGAGGGTTGTGCGGCTGAGCCATTTTGGGGTTATCGGGTTCAGATAGCGGAAGCGCATGCGGACAAAGGGTTCGGGGTCAAGACTGAGCTTTATGCCTGGTTGCAGACGCACGTCCCAGCGTTTTGTCGACTGGACCACATACTGCACGGAGGTGGTCACATCCTTCTGGCCGAGAGCCCCCGTCGGCGTGTTGGAGACAGGGATGCTGGTCTCATCGATCGTCTCCTCGTCATCGCTTGCAATGACGAGGTGGGCTTTTTCCTTGAGATTCGGGAGGTCGAGCCGCAACTGTATCTTGCCGTCAAATCCGAGCTTTCCTCCCTTCTCATAGACGGTAAGTCCGCGCACAAGCATATAGGTACCGCTCAACTCCTCGTAGCTCCGGGGATCTCCGAAGAAGGAATCGATTTTGTCGGACAGCGCGGATACCCCCTCCGAGACGTAGCCATGAAAGGCTGTGATATTGTCGCTATCGGCCGCAGCCGGTTCTTCCTCCTCAGGAGGACATTCCGTTTCCTGCTGCGGCTCCGGGGGAGGCAGGGCCTCGGTCGCCGTCGTGTCCCCTTCCGCCTGGGCCCAGGCACAGGGGACGCTGCAGAAGACCGACAGAGCAAAGAGCAGAAAGAGGGGTGTCTTGATCATCGCGGTATCCATTCCCCGGAAGAAACCAAAGCATAGCGCTGTCTAATTATAACAAAGGACGGAAGTTGTCCGCAGCCGAATTAAAAAACCGGGAACACGTCCCCCTTTTTTTGCGACCGTACAGGGGGAGGTGACGACTGGCGAGGCGCAGGAGATTGGGGTGTCGGCTCGTTTTTTGCTTTTGAAAATTTTAAAGTTTTTTCTAGGGAAGGAACGCCTCGCCGATGAGCAAAGGGATCGCTTCCCTCGCGGGATTCGGCACAAGACGCGAGGGGGGACCCTGCTGTTTCGGGGTCGCAAAATGTCCAGGAGGTGACCATGGTGACAATCTCATTGAGTATCCTGAAGTATCGGATGACTTATGTGACGGTGATTTCTGCTGTGCTGATCATGAATGTTTTGGCCTATCTGCAGAGCAGCATGCTGGCGGTGTCCCGACCGGTGAGCGGCTACATCCTTCCCACGGCTATCGGTTTTCTTATCGGGGTCCTTCTTTCGTCGAACCGGGTCAATTATTTGGAAAAGGATGAAGAGCGCAAACGGTTTTTTGTCACGATTGTGCACTCTCTCTCCATCGCTCTTGACGAGAGGGACGCCTACACCTTCGGACATTCGTCGCGCGTGACCAGTCTTTCCATGGCCCTGGGCAAAAGACTGGGTCTGAATGCCATTCAACTGGAAATGCTTGAGTTGGGGAGCATTCTGCACGATATTGGCAAAATCGGCATCCCCGATACGATTCTCAACAAACCGGAAAAGCTCACCGCAGAAGAGCAGGCCATGATTTATCAGCACCCCATCAAGGGGGAGCGCATTATCGGGCTCGAGCGGACCCCCAAAATCGGTATGCTCGTGGACTGTATCCGCAGTCACCATGAACGGTACGACGGCAAAGGGTATCCGGATGGCCTGGCGCAGGAGAACATCCCGGTGCTGGCGCGCATCATTACCATTGCCGATGCCTATGACGCCATGACCTCTCTTCGCCCGTACCGCAGCAAAGTGGCCCCGGATGCGGCTCTGGAAGAACTGAAACTGTGTGCTGGCAGTCAGTTCGATCCCGAGATGGTGAAGGCGTTCTCCGAACTGGTAAGAGAAGATAAAGATTTCCTTCTGCTCTCAGAGGAGACTCCGTCGGAAGTCGAAGCTTTTGCCTGACCCCCTGTCCTGCCCCCCAGGATTCTCTTGTGCCCTCAACGGTGAGCTGCCACTCCCTCAGATGTCGGAGACCCATCGGTGCTGAGAAATAAAATCATTTTCAGTGTGCTCCTTGTGGTGCTCCTGAGCTCTGTAGGGCAGATCGTCATCAACAGAGCGTTATACCTTCCCTTTGTGAACCGCCTGGAGTTCAACGACGCCCGTCTTGAGGGCACCCGGAGCGGAAACGCTCTCGTCAGAGAGGGTGATTTTCTGCTCAACCTGTGTACGGATTGGGCTTTCTGGGATGATGCTTACCGGTTCATGGCCGACCGCAACGAAGAGTTCATTCAAACGAACCTGGCTCCGGACACGTTCCGAACCGGACCCTACCGCCTGTTCGCTTTCTTTACCTCAAGGCTGAACCTGTTTTTTGCCCGACGTCTTGAGCCAGACAATGTTGCTGTCCGGGATGTCGATTCCAGAGATTCGCTGGTCAGTCATCTGGGTGAAATCCTTCCTTCGGCCATTCAAGGGGGGCAACACACCAGCTTTTTCGATCACGAAGGGCACCTGTACATCCTGGCTTGGCAGGCGGTCACCCCCAGTGAAAACCGGGATAATCCCCGCGGTTATCTGGCGATGCTCCGTGAGATCGATGCGGCGTTCCTCAATGAACTCGCCACGCAGCTCCAGTTGCCCCTCCTTCTTGTCTATCCGTTGAAGCCACCTGAATTCGGGTCCCTGCTTCCTTCGACCGGGGATCGGGTTGGGCCTGATGTCCGGGTATTGCTTCGTAGCCCGGTCGCGTTGCAGGTGTCTATCCGGTTCCCCGGCATCAACCGGCACCCCCTTTTCGGGCTGCAATATGTCAAACCCCGCAATATCTATATGGCCGGGTTTCAGTCCCAATGGGTGGTCCTTGGCGTCAGCACCCTGACGGGGCTTCTTGCGGCGCTTGTCCTTTGGATTCTGTTGCGTCGCAGCCTGCTTGTGCCCCTGAAAGGCTATGCCGATTATGCCAAGCGCATCATCGAAGAACAGGATTACGGCATTCGTCTGCCTGCTGCGAAGAACCTGGAATTCAAAGGCATGGTCGATGCCATGAACCAGCTGTTGAGCAAGGTGCAGGTTCGGACGCAGTCGCTGGAGGAGGACAAAAATCAGCTGGAGGAAGTGGCGGCCACCGATGCGCTGACGGGACTGGCCAATCGCCGGGCTTTCGATGACCGGCTGGATAGGCTATGGGCGCAGTGCACAACGACGGGTCGCGCCTTGGCCCTGATCCTGGTGGACGTCGATTTCTTCAAGCGCTTCAACGATCATTACGGACATCTCGGCGGGGACGCCTGCTTGCAGGCGGTGGCGGAGATACTCAGGAATTCTCTTCGGCGACCGGAGGATTTTGTCTGTCGGTACGGCGGCGAGGAGTTCGCTATCCTTCTTCCCGGCAGTGATAAAGAGGGGGCGCGGGTTATCGCGTCCCGCATTAAGGACGCCTTTACCAGCCTTCAGATCTCCCACAAGGAATCGCCGCTCGGGATAGTGACGGTCAGTATGGGGATCGCCGTGGAAGGGCCTGAAACGCATACGGCCATCAAGGATTTTATCGACCGTGCGGATCAGAATCTGTATGCAGCCAAGAAGGCGGGACGAAACCGTTTTGAAGAGTGAGGGCATTACGGGGCAGTGGTTTGATTTTTCTTTTGCCACGGGTTTATGGACGCCTTCCTTGCCCCGTGCAAATCGAAAGCCCTTTACGTTCTGAGGCCTTTTAGTTCCATGTCCCGGAAAAAGGCGGGGAAGTCCCCGGCCGGGATGGGACGGCTGAAGAGAAATCCCTGCCCCTGATCGCAATTCTTGCTGCGCAGAAATTCGAGTTGACTTTCTCCCGGTCTCTCGATCAGAGGGATGGACAACGCTGATGTTTCGATCGGAGCAGGAGTGCCGTTAAGGGAAATGAAAAAGGGATCCGTTCGATAACGGATCCCTTTTTTGTGTCACGCTACGGAAGTATGTTTGCTCATTGATACCCGATGCCGGGATAGAGCAGATTGACGAACAGAAGATGGATGGGATCGAAAACCTGATCGAAGACCTTCCATGCCAGAAAAAGACCGAGGTAAAGCATCGGCGTGTTTTCGAGAAAATTCATGTAGCGATGGCTGTTTTCCCGGCTGAGCAATAGAGGGATCGCTCCGCTGCCGTCCAGGGGAGGAATCGGCAGCAGGTTGAAGACGAACAGGATCAGGTTCAGGGAAAACAGGATGCTGAGCAGCGTTGCCAGCCCGGCAGG
>QKGY01000266.1 GCA_003250235.1 Desulfuromonadaceae bacterium | reverse complement strand
TGAAGTGTCAACAGTTTTCCGGACACAAAGTTTCAGAATTGTTTTTTATGGCCTCAAAGACCAGCGGGGCTTGATAGCCAATCGTGGAGTGGGACCGCTGGCGGTTGTAAAATACTTCGATGTATTCGAAAATCGACGCTCTGGCCGCGCCGCGAGTCGCATAGTCGTAATGATGAACCAATTCAATTTTCAGGGTGTGAAAGAAGCTTTCGGCGACCGCATTGTCCCAGCAATTCCCTTTGCGGCTCATACTGGCCCTGAAGCCATGCTGGTCAAGCAGTTTCCGATAATGCTCCGACGCATATTGGCTGCCGCGATCACTGTGAAAGATCAGACCTCGGCCGGGGATTCGCGTGCCGATCGCCATGGTTAGCGCCGCGCTGACCAAGCCGGCGGTGATGCGTGAGCCCATGGCCCACCCGACCACAGCTCGGGAAAACAGATCGATCACCACGGCCAGATAGAGCCATCCCTCACGGGTCGGGATGTAGGTGATGTCGCCGACATAAACCGTATTCGGTGCGTCAGCGGTAAAGTGGCGCTCCAGCAGGTTCGGGGCGATCGGTTTATGATGTTTCGAATCGGTCGTTGCCTTGAACTTCCGTCGCGTTTGAACGTACAGGCCGTTTTCCTGCATCAATCGGCCAATTCGACGGCGGCTCAGATAAATCGCTTGTTTTTCCAGTTCGCCTTTGATCTGCCGAGTCCCATAGTTTTTCCGGCCTTTGACAAACGCCGCCCGGACTAAAGGTCGAAGACGATCATTCTCGATCCGGTGCGGACTGGGAGGCCGCTTCAAACTCTCATAGTAGCCGCTTCGGGACACCTGGAGAACACGACACATGGCACTCACCCTGAATTCGCTCTGTCGACTCATCCAGGCGTACTTTACCGATGGTCCTTGGCAAAGTACGCCACCGCCTTTTTTAAGATGTCCCGTTCCTCCTTCAGCAGGGCGACTTCCCGGCGGAGACGTTTCAGCTCTTCATGGGGAGGTTCTCCCTCGGCCCCTTTGGGGGCTGAAGTCCCGGCGCTATGGTACTTACTGATCCAGGTGTACAGGGTATTGGGATTGACTCCCAGATCCCTCGCCGTTTGGGCTACGGGCTGGTGGGATTCAACGGCTAACCTGACCGCTTCTTGTTTAAACTCGGTCGAATAATGGGTACTCATGGGACACACCTCCAGTCTTCCTTATCATGCCTTAAGTTGTGTGTCCGGTATAGTGTAGCCACTTCATTTCCCCTGTGACGCCGCAGGAACGAAGTGGACGTTTTGCGAAACAGGAGGACAAATGTTTGAGCGCAGCGAGTTTTTGTCCTCCCGCAAAACATCTGCGGAGTGAAGGGAACCCGAAGGGCAAGGAGCCGGGGCGCCTTTTCTCTGCTTACCTTTCTTTGGGCGGACAAAGAGAGTAAGTCGTCGTTTGGGGGCGAAACCCCAAGATGTTAACTACATATCTGTTGCATACCGGAAAACAAGACAAAATCATCTCGCCAGCTCCTTGCAGTCGCTCAAGCACACGGAGATCGCAGAGCAGGCACATCCGTTATAGATAACTAATTCCTGGATTCCCGCCTGCGCGGGAATGACGTAATTAGCAGCGCTGGCACCCCCATGAAGACGGGAGTCCAACCAGCATTTCTCTGCGCCCTCAAGTGAGCGAAGCGAACGGGCGAGAGACCGCCTTTCCCTTTATAATCAATCCCAGAAAAGGTCGCATATATGGCGTTAACTGCTCAGCAACTTTCCCTGATCCTCGGTTATCTGGCCGATGAAACCGGCTTCAAGTCTTTCCAGGTTGACAACACCGTTGAACTGCTTCGCGAAGGGGCGACCGTGCCGTTTATCGCCCGTTACCGTAAGGAGCGCACCGGCGAACTGGACGAGGTGCAGATTCGCACCCTGGAAGAGCGCTTCGCCTACTTCAGCGAACTGGAAGAGCGCAAGGTCACCGTGCTTAAATCCATCGAAGAGCAGGGGAAGCTGACGCCCGAACTCAAAGGCCGGATCGAGGCGACCCGGCAGAAGACCGAACTGGAAGACCTGTATCTGCCGTACAAACCGAAACGCCGCACCAAGGCGAC
>QKGY01000010.1 GCA_003250235.1 Desulfuromonadaceae bacterium | reverse complement strand
CCAGGATCGAGGCCGAGGCGATGATGAGGAAGACCACCCCGGTGATTTTCGCCGTGCGCATCAGCATCTCGCGGATATCGGCGAAGCTCAGGGCCCGGTAGATGACGACCCCGACGAACAGCGCGTAGAAGACGGCGATGGCGGCGGCCTCGGTGGGGGTGGTGATCCCGAAGATGATGCAGCCGAGGATGATGACCGGCATGGTCAGCGCGAGGATACTGGAGCGAAAGGCCTTGACGATGCCGAAGAGGCTGGGGCGGTTGCCCGACTTGGGCAGCTTCCAGCGCCGTCCGCAGGCGGCGATGAGCGCCATGCAGAACAGGCAGATCAGCAGCCCCGGGATGATGCCGGCGGCGAAAAGCCCGGCAATGGACACCCCCATCAGGGACCCGTAGATGACCATGAGGTTGGAGGGGGGGATGGTCGGGCCGATAATCGAGCCGGCGGCCGTGACGGCACAGGCGAAGGGGCGGGTGTAGCCCTGCTTGACCATGGCCGGCACCAGGGTGTTGCCGAAGGCGGCGGCATCGGAGACCGCGGCCCCCGTCATGCCGGCGAACAGCACCGAGGCGATCATGTTGGAATGGGCCATCCCACCGCGCAGGTAGCCGACCAGGGCGTCGGCGAAGGCGACGATCTTTTCGGTGATTCCGGAGCGGTTCATGATCTCGCCGGCGAGGATGAAGAAGGGCATGGCCATGAAGGTGAACAGGTCGAGCCCGGCGAAGAAGCGCTGCGCCGCCATGTTCATGAAGTCCATGCCGCCGACCTGAACCATCCCGACCATGCCGGCGATCCCCAATACGTACCCGATCGGCAGGCCAAGCAGCATCAGTCCGAAAAAACAGAAAAGCACTAGCATGAGATATCTTCCTTCAGGGCCGCTTTGGCAAAATCCCGGATCGCCAGCAGCAGCACCTGCAGCGCCGCCAGGGCGGCAGAGACCGGAACGGCTGCGTACGGCAGGGTCATTTTCATATTGAAGATGGTGGCGTACTGCAGGGCCCCTTCCCGTGTCATGTTGATGCCGTAAACCAGCAGAACCAGGAAAAAGGCCAGGCCAATCACGTCAAGCAACAGGCTGAACCAGCGATGGATGGCGGGCGGCAGCGATTCCTTGATCAGCATCAGCCCCACATGCTCGCGGTAATAGACCCCGCAGGAGACGGCCAGCAGGGACGCCCAGATCATCAGATAGCGGGCGAGTTCTTCCGTCCAGGTCACTCCCAGGTCGATGGCATAGCGTGACACGATGCCGATCCACACCACGATGACCATCAGGGCGACCAGCAGCGCACAGATCCGCTCGATCAGCCAGTTCAGCCGTTGACCGAGAAGGGCGCTGTGGTGAAAAATGCGATTCATGCCAAATGCCTCCGTGATTTAATCCTCGAATTCCTTGCATCGCCAGTGCCGACGTCGCGCGCCCCCGATGCAATGTTCCAAGGGCTTGAAGCCGCTATTTTATAGGGTTTTGCGCATGTTTTCCGCATCTCGAAGCGCGTTGGTTTTGCAGGCAGAGATGCCCAATTTTCAGGCGGATTCCTGTCCTCTTCGCAGCACCTTGCCGCCGCGGTTCCACTGGGGGATTCCCCGGTCGACGGCCAGCTCTCCGTTGATGAGCACGGCGACGATCCCCTCGGGGTACTGGATGGGATCGATAAAGGTTCCCCGGTCGATGACCGTGAGCGGATCGAACAGCACGAGATCGGCGAAGTATCCCTCCCGGACGAGTCCTCGCTCTTTCATACCAAAGACCGATGCCGTCTTCCCCGTCATCTTGTGAACCGCCTCCTCCAGTGTGAGGACCTTCTGTTCCCGCACGTACTTGCCGAGGACCCGCGGAAAGCTGCCGAAGACGCGGGGGTGGGGTTTGCCGCCCAGCAGGCCGTCGGTGCAGACATTCTGCTCGGGGCGTTTCAGGAACCGGACGATATGCTCCTCGGTACCGTAGAAGTCGACCATGCCCACGGCGTTCTCCTCCTGCAGAAGCAGGTCGAAGGTGGCCTCAAAGGGGTCTTTGCCCCGCATCCGGCCGATGTCCACGAGGTTTTTGCCGATCAGGTCCTGGTTGACGGCGGTCTTGACGCTGGTCACGAAGATCTGGTCCAGTCCGGCGAACTCGACGAAGTTGTCCCAGCCCGGCAGGCCCGTGAGGATATCGCGGATCATCCGCTGCCGCATCTGCGGGTCGGCGAGCCGCTCAAGAAGGCGGTCGGTGCCGCCGTCGTGGGCCCATGGCGGCAGGATCACCCCCAGCATGGTGCTCCCCGCCACGTAGGGGTACTGGTCGAAGGAGACCTTGAGCCCCTGCGCTTGGGCGTCTTCCAGCAAGGCAACGACCCGATCGATCTTGTCCCAGTTTTTCTTTCCGCAAACCTTGAAGTGGGAGAAGTGGATCCTCACCCCCGACTGGCGTCCGATGCTCAGGATCTCTTCCATCGATTCGAGGATGGTGTCCGCCTCGCTTCGCTGGTGCACGACGAAGACCCCGTCGTATTCGGCCACCACCCGGCACAGTTCGACGATTTCGTTCGTGTCGCTGTAGGCGCAGGGGATATAGATCAGCCCGGAGGAGAGGCCGAACGCGCCGGCCTCCATCTCCCTTCGGGTGATGGCCTTCATCCGTTCGAGCTCTTCGGCGCTGGCCAGGCGGTTCTCCAGCCCCATCGCCTCCATGCGGATGTTGCCGTGCGGAACCAGGTAGCCGACATTCGGTCCCACGCCGCTACGCTCGAGCAGGCGCAGGTAGCCGTCGGTGGTCTCGTATCCCCAGTCGATGGCGTCGGTGTCCCCTTCGAGGCCGGCGAGGTTCTTGCGCCAGGGGCCGATGTAGGCCTTGGGCAGCGGCGCCAGGGAGATGCCGTCCTGGCCGAAGATTTCGGTGGTGATGCCCTGGCGGATCTTGGCTTCGACAAAAGGCTGCAGCAGGATGCTGAGATCCGAATGGCTGTGGCTGTCGATGAAGCCGGGGGCGATGACCAGCCCTTCGGCGTCGATCACCCGGTCGTAGTCCGCGTCTTCGCAGGGGCCGACCTTTAGGATGCGGTCTTCGCTGACCGCCACGTTGGCGGCAAAACCCGGCTGCCCGGAGCCGTCGACCACCATCGCGTTTTTAAAGAGTATCTTCATGGCAACGCCCTTTAGTCGGCGAGCAGCGATTCGATGATGCCGTAATAGCCCCGGGTGGCGCCCAGCAGCTGATCCACCTCGATATGTTCGTCAATGGTGTGGGCCAGGTTCTCCCGCGAGGGGCCGAAGCCGAGGGTCTGTATTCCCGCTTCTCCGGCATAGTGGCTGCCGTTGGTGCAGAAGGCGTAGTGGGTGACTTCGGGGGAGAGTCCGGCCTTGTGCAGTCCGTCGAGGGCCCGGCGCACGAAGGGGGCCTCCCGGTCGAAGAGCCAGCCGGGGAAGAAGCGCTCCTCTTCGATCCACTCGCCGGTGTAGCAGCGCTCCCGGCCGGCCGCATAGGAGACCTTGGCCTGGAAGCTCGCATCCTCCCCGGCCATTGCGGCGATGAGCTGTTGCAGAGGGGCCAGCACCTCCTCGGGGCTCTCGCCGACCAGCAGGCGGCGGTCATAGGTGGCCCGGCAATAGGAGGGGACCACGGAAGCTCCCGGGTACGGGGTGGACTTGATATCGGTCAGCTCCAGGATGCCTGGGCCGAGTACGGGATGACTGGCGGCTGGCAGCCGGCGGATGCGTTCGATGAGGCGGGCCATGTGATAGACGGCGTTGACCCCCTTTTGCGGGTTGGCGGAATGAGCCGGAACGCCGAAGGTCTCGACCACGATCTCGGCACGGCCGCGCTGGCCGATCTTCAGGTTCAGCTCGGACGCTTCGCCGATAACGACATAGTCCGGCCGAGTGAGCTGGCTGATCTTGCGCGCCGCCACCCCTTCGAAGCATTCCTCGTGCACCACGCCGGCGACGAAGACGTTGCCGGCGAAATCCCTGCGGGTGGCTTGGGCGAAAAAGCCGGCGGCGCAGACCATGGCCGCCACGGCCCCTTTCATGTCCGAGGCGCCGCGACCGTAAATCCGGCCGTCGACGAGGTCGCCGCCAAAGGGGGCGTGCTTCCAGGGCGCAGGGTCGGCGACGGGAACGGTGTCGATGTGTCCGTCGAGCAGGATGGTTTTGCCGGGGCGGCTGCCCTTGATCTGGCCGATGACGTTGCCGTAGCTGTCGACCAGGCAGTTGTCGAAGTCGAAGGCCTCGAACGCCTGCTTGAGACAGGAGACAACCTCCTTCTCCTCGCCGGAGTAACTCTGACGGCGGATGAGCTGCTGGCACAGTGCGATGACCTGTTGTTCCTGTTCACGGTTCAGCATGACGGTTTTCCTTGGCGGGTAGCGGCCCTGATCGTTGCGCGAGACGCCGGGCATTCCGGGAAACCCTTTCACCAGATATGCCAACGGCGCGCTCACGTTGCCGATGCCCTCTTTTCGGGGGCTTCGGGGCAATGCGATCTGCTGGGACGAAAAAAGCCTTCTCAGAATGAGAAAAACTTATCGTTTTGATAAAGCCCCCGGCCGTCTTTCCCTGTCGGAAGAACGGCCGGGGATGCGGCGGATTTCCAGGGATCAGAGGCTTTTCAGCAGCCCCGTCCTGGCGTTGAATTCGTCGATCAGGGCGTCGAGTTCGTCCACATGGCCGTGGATACTGCTCCAGTAGCTGTCGTCATACCACTGGGCCTGGATTTCGTCGAAGGTTTTGCCCTGCTGCTCGACCCAGGTGTAGTACTTGAGGTTGTGGATGCGCCGACGTCCCTGGACGCTCAGCTCTTCCAGGTTGTCCGTGGTCTGTCCCATGAGGTACTGGTGATAGGCGGCCACGGCATCGGCCTCGCTGAACGCACCGCGCTCCTCGGTCAGCTCCCGCAGACGGCTCTGGTACATCTCCATCGAGTCGGTGAGCACGGTCATGACCACGTCGTTCTCTTCCATCTCGTAATACTTGGCCATCTTGATGGCGGAGAGCAGATTGGCCACCCCGGAGATGCCCAGCAGCGGCAACTGCGACAGGAATTCGGCGGGAACCCCCTGTTTGCGCAGGTACTCCTGGCCGATCGGGGTGTTGAACAGGCGGATCAGCGACATGGGCCCTTCATCGTCGATGGCCATGACCATGTCGGTATTCTTGACATTATGCACCCAGGGGACGTGCTTGTCGCCGATCCCCTCGATGCGGTGGGCACCGAAGCCGTTCTCCAGCAGGGTCGGGCATTGCAGGGCCTCGCTGGCGGCGATCTTGCAGCCGGGGAAGCGCTCCTTGAGGAAGTCGCCGCTGGCGATGGTTCCCGCCGAGCCGGTGGTGTAGACGGCGCCGCGGAAGCGGTCGCCGGGGCCCATGACCTTCTCGGCCACCTCGGCCATCGCCCGGCCGGTCACCTCATAGTGCCAGAGGTAGTTGCCGAACTCCTCGAACTGGTTGAAGATCATCAGGTCCTGCCCCGACTTGCGCAGCTCCCAGCACTTGTCGAAGATCTCCTTGACGTTGCTTTCGCTGCCGGGGGTCTTGATGGTCTCGCCGGCGACGCTGGCCAGCCACTCGAAGCGCTCCTGGCTCATCCCTTCGGGCAGGATAGCGATCGATTCGCACCCGAGCAGGTTGGAGTCGTACGCCCCGCCCCGGCAGTAGTTGCCGGTCGAAGGCCACACCGCTTTCTGGCGGGTGGGATCGAACTGTCCCGTGACCAGTCTCGGAGCGAGGCAGCCGAAGGCGGCGCCGACCTTGTGGGCGCCGGTGGGAAACCACTTGCCGACGAGGGCGAAGATGCGGGCATTGACGCCGGTGAGCTCGCGGGGAAATTCGACGAAATTGGCGCCGCCGAAACCGCCCCCCTGGGCGACCGGTTCGTTGTGCCAGGTGATGCGGAAAAGGTTGAGCGGGTTGAGGTCCCAGAGACCGACCTGCTTGAGCTTCTGCGTGATCGCGGCCGGGATCAGCTCGGGGTTGATCTGCTGCTTGAAGGTCGGGATGATGATGTGACGGTCGCGGGCCAGTTTGACGGCGCGCTCCAGGGTGGCCTCGTGTTTGGACAAATCGATGAGGTTCATGGTTTCTCCTTCGTGACGGTGCGGCATTCTATCGGTTCCATTTCGTGACCAGTTCTTTGAGCGCGTCGAGATCCGGGGGGAGGGTGTAGGGTTCGGTGTGAACCCGCTGCACCGCTTTCATGGCGCTGGCGATGTCCTTGAGTCCGCTGCCGGTATTGAGCACGACGAGGCGATCCCGCGGCGAGACGAGCCCGGTGCGAACGGCTTTTGCCAATCCCGCATAGGCCGCGGCGCCTGCCGGTTCGGCAAAGACGCCGCATCCGCGGGCCAGGGCCGGGATGGCCTCGAGGATCTCCTCGTCAGGCACGCTCAGGTACGCCCCTTGCGTCTCCCTGACGGCGGCCATCGCCTTGACGCGGTCGCGGGGGAGCCCGGCGCTGATGCTGTCGGCCAGGGTATGTGCGGCAATCGGCGGCTTGGTGAGTACGTCTTCGCCCTTTTCCCAGGCTTCGGTCAGGTAGTTGCTCCCCTCGGCCTGGACGCCGATGAGGCGCGGCATGCGATCGATCCACCCCAGCGTCTTCAGGTCCTTGAGGCCCTTGTGCAGGCCGCCGATGATGCAGCCGTCGCCGACGCTGACGAAGATGGCATCCGGGGCCTGCCAGCCGAGCTGCTCGCAGATCTCGAAAGCGGCGGTCTTCTTCCCCTCGCTCATGTAGGGGTTGTATCCGGTGTTGCGGTTGTACCAGCCGTATTCCTTCTCGGCCTTGAGGCACAGCTCGAAGGCGTCGTCATAGGTCCCCTGGACCAGCATGACCGTCGAGCCGAAGGCCAGCAACTGGGCGATCTTCGCCTGCGGCGCCGTGGCGGGGACGAAGATCACGTTGGCCTGGCCAACGCTGGCGCACAGCCCGCTCAGGGCGGCGGCGGCGTTGCCGGTGCTGGCGGTGGTGATGACCGAGACCCCTTTCTCCTTCGCCTTGACCACGGCAACGGCGCTGGCCCGGTCCTTGAACGAGGCGGTCGGTTGCCGGCCGTCGTCCTTGACCCACAGCTGGTTCAGCCCCAGGTCGGCGGCAAGGCGCGGAGCCGGGTACAGCGGGGTCCAGCCGACGGCCAGGGGGGGGATCTCCGATCCCGGTTCAACGGGCAGAAGCGCCCGGTAGCGCCACATGCTGGTATCCGAGGAGTGCCGGAGGGTGTCCGGGGTGAGGCGTCGGGCGATTCGCGTATAATCGTAGCAGACGTCGAGAATCCCCTCGTCTCCGTGATCCGGGCAGACATAGTCCACCTGGTCGGGGAGGTATTCTTTGCCGCAGAGCAGGCATTTCAGGCCGAGAACCTGGTCCATAGGGTCAACCGTGGCTCCTGGGGACAGGAGGCTCCTTTCCGGGGGATGGGTGGGCTGGCAGCGCGGGGGAGCGGCGGTCAGATGACCCCGCAGAAGAGCGTGCGCGCGAAATCACCTTGCATTTTGCGAGCCACCTCTGACAAGCTCATTTCGTGCCGGCAAGACTCCGGCCCTCTCGCAGCGGCTTGCCGGCTGTCTCGTTTCGCGTGTGAACCGCGGCGGGTTTTTTGCAAGTGAACGGAAAGGAGGAGTTTTCAGCGCATTCCTTCTCATTGGTTATCGGATACGGCGGCTTCCGGAGGTTTGTTCCGGAACGGAAAGGATTCCATGCACTCGATTCGCGAGCTCTTTCGGATTGGACCCGGCCCATCCAGCAGCCATACCATGGCACCGCGCAGGGCAGCGGAAATCTTCCTGCACGACCACCCGCAAGCCTCTTCCTACCGCGTCACCCTGTATGGCAGCCTGGCCGCCACGGGACGCGGCCACCTGACCGACCGTGCCCTTTACGATGCCTTTGCCGACCACACGCTCGAGCTGGTATGGAGGCCGGACAAGACTCTGGACTTTCATCCCAACGGCATGCTGTTCGAGACGCTGGGCCCTGACGGCGGCGTTCGCGCTTTCTGGCAGGTTTTCAGCGTCGGGGGCGGAGCCCTGCGCGATCCCGACCATCCGGACCGCTCCGTTGCCGTCTACGAG
>QKGY01000369.1 GCA_003250235.1 Desulfuromonadaceae bacterium | reverse complement strand
CTATACAAGTGAGGAAGCCGTCGGGAAATCGATCGGCCTGATTTACCCGACCGAAAATCTGAACATCATACCAGGCCGTGTACAGAATCTGAGTGCGGGCAAGGCCATGCACTCCTTTGACATGACCCTTGTCCGTCGTTCGGGAGAGCGATTTCCCGCAGTGGTTTCCCTGCATCCTTTCTCCCGCGAAGAAGGGCGTTGCACGAAGGTTGTCGGCGTCTTTCAGGACATCTCCGAATTGATGCAGGCGCAGACACAGCTCGAGGCCATCAACATGAATCTAGAGCTACGGGTCGAAGAGAGGACCAGGGAACTGCAGGAAACCCAGAAGCAATATCTGCATGCGGAAAAGCTCTCGGCGCTCGGCAAGCTCTCGGCTTCCATCGCCCATGAATTCAACAACCCCTTGCAGGGGATTCTTTCCATTCTCAAAGGACTGCAGAAACGGGCGATTTTGGAGCCGGAAGACAGACAGTTGCTCAAGGCCGCCATTGGGGAAAGCGAGCGGATCCGTACCCTGATCCGCAGTCTGCAGGAATTCAATCGTCCCAGTGCCGGGAAAAAATCCCTGGTGGATATTCACGACGTCCTTGATTCTCTGCTACTGCTCTATAAAAGCGATTTGAAGAAGAAGCGGATAACAGTGGAGTGCCATTATGCCCGGCGTCTGCCGCGGATCGTGGCGGTTTCGGATCAGATCAAACAGGTTTTTCTCAACCTGCTGAACAATGCCGTGGATGCCTGCCAGGAAAGCGGCGGGCTGATTACTCTTATTACTGCATTCAGTGAGGACAAGGTCTCCGTGGTGTTCAAAGATACCGGTTGTGGAATTGAACCGGAAAACATGGAATCAATTTTTCGTCCGTTTTTTACCACCAAGGCCGCTGTCAAGGGGACCGGGTTGGGACTCTCGGTCTGTCATGGAATCATCGCCACCCATGGCGGTTCGATGACCGTGGAGAGCCGGTTAGGGGAGGGAAGCGTCTTTACCATACAACTCCCAATCAAGGGGGATGCACTCCCGGCCATGAGCTGAACAAGAGTGTGAACCTTGTCGTTCTCGCAAAAAGCCAGAGGCCATCATAGCTGAGAGGGGCGATTATGGAACAATCTGAGCAAGGAAAAACCAGCATTCTTTTTGTCGACGATGAAGATGTTATCCGTCAATCGTTTGCTCATGAACTGCGGATGGAGGGCTTTGAGGTCAAGCCGGCGGCCAGTGGTGATGAGGCTGTCAAAGTTCTGGAAAAGGAACGTTTTGATGTGGTCATCACGGATTTGATGATGCCCGAAATCGATGGGTTTGGCGTTCTCAAGGCGGCCAAGAAGCTCGCCCCCATGACCGGCGTTATTATCCTTACCGGCTATGGCGATATGCGTTCAGCCATCGATGCCCTTCGCCTCGGCGCCGACGATTTCACCCTCAAGCCCTGCGAGATAGAGGAACTGGTCTTTCGTCTCCGCCGATGTCTGGATAAGCAGAATCTGTTGAAGACCCTGGCCCTGCAGAATGATCAGCTGAAAGAAGAAATTAGCCGCCGGCTCCAGGTGGAACAACGGTTGGTCGAGAGCGAAAAACGTTTCCGCTTGGCTCTGGACGCCTCTTCCAACGGAGTCTGGGACCGGAATCTGGTGACGGGTGAGGTCTATTTCGGTGAAAATTGGCACAAAACTCTTGGCTACGAGGATCAGAGTGTGCTTGATGGCCAATCCTTTGAAGAGTTGCTTCATCCTGATGACCGGGATCGTGTCCTGGCTCTGCGCGATGCTCATGCCCGGGGGAAGTCTCCGCGATATGAGGCCGAATACCGTTTGCGGAACAGGGCCGGCGGCTGGCAGTGGATCCTTTCCCGTGGCCAGGTGATTGACCGGGACGAGGAAGGCAAGGCCCTGCGAATCATCGGCACCCATACCGACATCACACGCCTGAAGGAAATCGAAGCCGAACTCAACCGGGCACAGGAGGAGTTGGAGCAGCGGGTGCAAAAGCGGACCGAGGAACTCTCCGAATCCAATGTGGCCCTCACCGTTCTGTTGAAGAAGAGGGAAGAAGACCGCCAGGTGCTGGCCGAGCAGGTGCTGTCCAATACGGA
>QKGY01000283.1 GCA_003250235.1 Desulfuromonadaceae bacterium | reverse complement strand
CAACGGAATTATTGGCAGGCCTGTCTCGGTCGCCTCTTCCGCCGATGGTATCAAAATTCTGATGGGTACCGAGGGGGGCTACCTGTATCGCTCTACCGACGGAGGGTTGAGTTGGATATCGCGGTTGGCCACCGTCTCGGGAAATTGGTCGGGGGTCGCGTCTTCGACAGACGGAACCAAGCTCCTTGCCGCTAATAATGGCGGATATCTGTATGTCTCCAGAGACTCTGGTAACTCTTGGATCGAGCAGACGGCAGCCGGCACTGGGGCCTGGATGGCGGTGGCATCTTCCGCAGATGGTACCAGACTGGTGGCCGGGCGCTGGGGTGGAGCTATTTATACTTCCACCGACTCAGGTGCGACCTGGACTGCGCAAACCAGCATCGGCAACGGATACTGGTATGCGATTGCCTCGTCTGCCGACGGATTGAAGCTGGCGACAGTAAGCTATGGCGGCGGCATCTATACCTCACAGGATGGGGGTGTGACCTGGACGCTCCGTTCCTCGGCAGGGTATGGATACTGGGGTTCCGTGACGTCGTCGGCTGACGGATCGGTTCTGATTGCTGCCCAGCGAAAAGAAGGTATCCAACAAAATTCCGAGATTATTCCGGGACACCTGTTCATTTCGCTCGATTCAGGAGCCACCTGGACGCAGCAGCCCGTGGAAGGTGAGTGGGCCGCTGTTGTCACCTCTGCATACGGCAACAAAATTGTGGCGGCGGTGGTGAGCGGAAACCTTTATACGCAATATTGCAGCACGGCACCCGGTATTGCCGGCAGTTTGATGGGTCAGCAGTGGGATACCGTCGAACTTCAGTATGTCGGTGCGGGCACATTCATGGTCCGCAGTTACGACGGAGATCTTTCCTTTCAGTAAAAAGTGAAAACTTTTCACAGAGACTACAACGGACATGAATTCTGTGCTTTCAGCGCATGCAATCAACCTAAATCATTGACCAAGGAGGAAAACGTATGAAGCAGCAACGTAAAAGGGTATGGGGAAGTTGGATCATTGGAACCGTTGTGCTGATCTTATTGATGTCCGGCATCTCGAAGGCCGAAACCCCTCAGGAGGTTGCCGCCCGGTATCAGAACACCTTCGATTATTCCTTCGACCTGCCGGAGGGCTGGCAACTGGTGCCGGTGAACAAGTTCCTGGCGCGATTGGACCCGGATACGGACAAGAGCATGGTGGGGGTCACCTTTACGGCCGATATCCTCAATGACGCTTTTGGAACCGGAGGGTTCGACCTGGAGGCCTACCGCAAGCACATGTTCCAGAGAATATCGAGTCTCGGCTATCCCGTCTCCTCGGCCGCTCCCTTTGACGGTCTTCAAGTCGGCAAGGAATGGTCCGCCTGGTCGATGAAGCGGCCTGACGGCAAGGGACGCGAACTTTTCATTTTTACCCGTAAAGGCGATCTGGTTTTCTACCACGATGTCGTATTCATTGCCGATTTCGACCGCTATTTCAAGAAGTACAAAGGGCAGATCGAAACCATCGTCAACCAGACGCAAATTGACGTCAAGTAAAACGGACGCCTGGGACAAGAAGGAGGTTCGAAATGCCGAGAAGGGGAATCTGCGCCGGGCTGCTTGTGGCGATCATGATGTTTGGAGCAGGTTGTACGACGCAGGACCGCATGATTTTCGGCGACGGGATCGCCGCTTTGACCGGCAGAGGGGGGGAGGTGGCGCGGGCCGATTCTCTGCCCAGCACCCGGCAGCTTGCCGCCGAGCTGCAGCCGCAGCAGCCGGTTAGCCAGTGGGCGACAACCCTGCCGGAAGAGGCCGTCGACTTTTCTCTTTACCTGGATGCGGACCGTCTGCTGGTCGGCACGGCGGAATCGGGGGCCTATCTCGGCATTCCCGATTTTCGCACCCTCATTCTCTACGATGTTCGCAACGGGGCCGAACTCTGGCGCAGCGACGGCAGTTACCGGGTGCTGGCGACCGAACCGCTGATCGTCCTGGCAGGGAGCAACCAGAGTGATCTCTACCTTGCCGGCTATGATCCGGGAACCGGCGTCAAGAAGTGGGAACGCCGCTTTTCGGACCCGTTCCGCTTCATGGTGCAGCAGAACAAACTTCTGGTTGCCGGATTCCGCAAACAGGATTGGCATCTGTCACTGCTGGATGTCGCCAACGGCGAACCCTTGTGGGAAAAGACCCTCGTCACAACAGCCGCGGTGGATACGCCGCGTCAGGTGAAAATGACCGATGACGATGTCCTGCTGGTAGGCAGCGACGTACAGGCCCTGCGGCTGACGGACGGCGCTTCGCATTGGTCCTATACCCCCTCCCGGCCGTTACAGGCGCTCGACCTTTATCCCCTTGACCGCCGTATGCTGCTGGTCGGCCTGGACTCCCTGGTCATGCTCGACTCGGCACAGGGAAAGGTTCTTTGGCAACGGGAAATCAGCGGCAGCCCGATACGGGTTTCCGCTTTGACGGGGGAGCGTCTCTATCTGCTGCGTGGCGAAAAGACTCTTCTGGATGGCGCCGGAGCGGACAATTCGGCAGGCAACCTGGTCGAAGCCTTCGATGTGCGGAACGGCAAATCCCTCTGGCGTTACGACCTGCCGCAGAGGGCTGCCAGCGCCCTGCTTGTACAGGAAAAGGGCGTTTATCTGTCGACCCGTGACCGGATCGTTGGCCTGGACCCTGTCTCCGGTAAAAAGCTCTTTCAGCGGACGCTGCCGACGGACATGGTTTCCGCCAGCCCGACCGATGCCGCCTTTGCCGGGCAGCCTGACCTGATCGTGCCTCATCGCGATACGATCATCCTGGCCAGGGCCCTTTACGGGGTGGCGGCTTTTTCACCCCGGGACGGAAAGAAGCTCTGGACACAGCCGCACTATATGGCACCTCTGCAGAACCCCTACACCGCCAACCAGCAGGTCAACGTTTTTCAAGCGACGCTGAAACTCTACGGCTATCTCCCCGCCAACCAGAAACGGCAATCAACTCTCAGCCAGCAGGAGATCCGGTTGCAACCCAGCCTCATTCTGCAGTCGATGCAGCGCAGCGCCGATTCCTCCATTGCCCAGGCGAACCGGACTCTGACCAATCCTAAAACGACCATGCTGGGCAGCCGGCTGGCGCACAGCTCAAAAATAACATCCATCGAGTCCAATATGATTGCCGAGCGGATGTCTCTGTTGCACGACCAGATCGAGACGTTGAACAACCTCATGTTGTCCTATTACGATCTGATGGAGGCGCTGGGCGAGGCGTTGAAACAAAAGGCTCAACAGGGATTGTTCGAGCGGCTGAAGATGAAGATGAGTGTCAGCAGTTTAGCCAGGAGCGATGCTTTTCACGGCGATTATTACCTGTGGCCGTTCCAGGAGCGGGGCCGCGGTCTGACCATCGTCGATCTGAATACCGGCAAGCGCAACGACCTGATATTCGCTCCCCAGGTGCCGCCCCTGAGCGAGCTGGGGCTCGATCTGCCGACCTATTC
>QKGY01000291.1 GCA_003250235.1 Desulfuromonadaceae bacterium | reverse complement strand
GCTTTTTACTGTAACGGCTATACCTGTGCCAAGAGCTACAAAGCCGCAAAGAAAATGATGGATGCCGGGTATGCCCATGTCTACACCTACGATGCGGGAATCTACGAATGGGTCAAGGCTCATCCCGAAAAAGCGGCCTTGATGGGCAAAACGCCTGCGGACCAGGGTAAACTGATTTCTCCCGAGGCTTTCAAGGCCAAGCAGATTCCGTTTGCCGAATTTGCTGCCAAGGCGAAAGATCCGAATGCCGTGGTGATTGACATTCGTGAACCTTTCCAGAGAGCCCAGAATCCCACCCTTCCCCAAAACAAGATGCTGAATTTGGAAAACGTGAGGAATATTCCTTCGGATCGTCTGGTGGGATTGCTCCAGAAAGGCGAATTAAAGGACAAAACACTCCTGATCACCGATGCTGTTGGCAAACAGGTTCAATGGCTGCAGTATTACCTGGATGAGGGGGGGTATCAGAACTATTTCTTCCTTCACAAGGGCGTCCTGGGGGCTTCCGAAGCCGGTGGCGTGAAATAAGAGAGTCCATGTCGGGGGCGCGCGGAACACTCCGTTCGCCCCCGACATTTTTGCGAGACATGTGGCGTCCGATCTTTGGTGCCGAGGATTTGCTAACGGACACCGGAGAATGGACCTTCATCCTGTGAACACTTAATCCCCGACTGGATTTGTCATGAAATTCCGCAATTCCATTACGACCAAATTCATCCTGGTTCTTCTGCTCGTTTTGCTGACGGGGCAGGGACTGGGGGCTGTTCTTTTTGTCAGCTATACCCGGTCCAACATGCTGGATGCTCTTCACAGCCGCATGGTCCGTCTGGCAAGGCAATCAGCGTCGGTGGTTGCGGAACCCATTCTCAATTACAACTTCCCCGTCATCGAATCCTACCTGGGTGAGGCCGCCAAGGATCCGGATATCGTCGCGATGCGCGTTGTGGACCCGCAGGGAAGCGTCATCAGCGAGAAAGCAGGAGAAACCCCGGATAAGGAGATTTTCAACGTCAAACAGGATGTCGTTCTGGGAGAGAGCACTCTTGGGCACATTATTGTCGAGTACACGACAGCCACCATCGATGAAAACATGCACAAGAATATGCTGGTGATTCCCGCTTACCAGGCGGTGATGCTGATCGTCGTGGCGGTGATCCTGATTGTGATGTTCAGCGCCTACGTAAAAAACCCTGTGGCCAAGATCAACCGGGTTCTCTCCCGGGTTACCGCAGGGGATCTGACGGTTCAGGTTCCCGATTTCGGCACCGACGATATCGGCAGCATTGCCAGCGGCGTTCGCTTCCTGGTCGAGCGGCTGACGGAAACCATTCGCCGAATTCATTCCATTTCCGGAAATGTTTCCGAAGCCATGCATCAGCTCAACGCCACCTTTGAAAAAGTGGGTGAAGTGGTCAACCAGCAGCAGCGTTCCATTGAAGAGATGGCCGGAGCGGTGCGATCCGCGACGGACTCGCAAAAGAAAATCGTCAACAATACCGAGGAGCTTCTGTCTCTCTCCAACGATAACGGTGCGGCTCTTCTCGAGATGAAGGCCACATCGGAAGAGATCGCCAGTGCCACCGAGAGCCTGAGTGAAAACCTCAACACCTCCTACACGACGTTGACCGAGCTGACGCAGTCCGCTTCCCAGGTTGCCGATATGGCCCGTGAGGTTTCCGCGGCGATCGAGGGAACCTCCACCTCCGTGGAAGAGATTTTCAGTTCGGTCAAAGAAGTGGAGACCATTGTCCGCGAATCCGCAAAGATCAGCGAACAGACCACTACCATCATCTCCGATCGGGGGATGGAGGCGGTCTCCAATGCCATGAAGAGCATGGACGGTGTGGAATCCTTTATCACCTCGCTGACCGGGGCGATCAACGATATGGGGCAACGCTCTCAGGATATCGGCAAGGTCCTTTCCGTGATCAGCGAGGTCACGGAGCAGCTTCAGCTCCTGGGCCTCAATGCCCAGATCATTGCCGCTCAGGCCGGACATCACGGCCAGGGTTTTTCCGTTGTGGCCCATGAGATGAAGGAGCTGTCGGATCGTACCGCTGTTTCGACCCGCGAGATTGCCAACATCGTATCTTCCATCCAGAGAGATATCTCGGGGGTTGTCACGGCAGCCGGGGAGACGGCCAAGGCGGTTCAGCAGAGCAAGGACGTTGTCAACAAAACGGGCGGTATTTTCCGAGAGACCCTCTCCTCCTCGGAGAAAGCTACCCAGATGGCCAAGAAGATCGAACGGGCCGCCCTTGAACAGACCAAAGGGCTCGAGCTTATCGTCAGCGCCACGGAGCAGGTCAAGAGCCGGATAATGGAAGTCAACACGGCGACCTCGGAGCAGGGCAAGAACACCGCCTATATGCTGCAGGTTTTGAGTCCCATCCGCGAGTCCATGAATATGACCCAGAATGCCACTACCGAGCAGGCCCGCAATGCCCGGCTTATCTCCGATAATATTGAATTGGCCAACAACAAAACCTCCGATATCTCCAGCGCATCCTTGGCTCAGGAGGCAGTCAACGACCAAATCCTTTCGGCCATGGATCAGGTTCTCAAGATGGCCGTGGATACGGCCATGGCAGTCAAGGGGAACTCCGATTATCTCAATGCGCTGGGAGACGAGGTCGCCATGCTGAAGGAGGAAATGGCTCATTTCCAGACCGAAACACAAGGGTGACAACGGACGAACGTAGCGTAAAAAAAGACGGAGCTTTGGCTCCGTTTTTTTTTACGCGCGCTCACTAGGTGCTTCGAAAGACGATTCGCCAGAATTATCATCCTCACCGCCCCGATGTGGGATCAGCTTTTAGGTAAGGTGCTGGTCGCATGGAGAAACCACGGTCATATGAAGAATCGAGCACGCGGGGATATTTGGAACCAAAAAGCCAGCGAACAAAAACGGAGATAAACCGTATGATCGAATAAGTTTGCGAGAAAAGAGGACTTTCCACAAGCTAAGGCCTGTGTTAATCTTTTGCGGTGAAGCGCCTCCGCCCTGGTCCGCTAACGGATAACTTACCTCTGACGGAACGGTTCCCGTGACGAAGAAGGCCTTTCGAGTAACAGTCCTGCTGATCTTGTTTTTTTCCGCTTTCGCCCTGTCCGCAGAGGCGGGTCCCGTCCGCGTGGGCGTTTTCCACATCCCCCCATTGATTTCCATTGCTTCCGACGGCCAGGTCCAGGGGATTTTCCCGGATATTCTTGAGAACGTGGCTGCGCAGGAGAAATGGCAGCTTGAATATATCCCCGGCACCTGGTCTCAATGCCTTCGAAGGCTTGAGCAGGGAGAGATTGACCTGCTTCCGTCCATTGCTTTCACCGAGGAAAGAGCAAAAAAGCTGACCTTTTCCAGGGAACCCGTCATCTCGGACTGGGGGCAGGTCTTCGTTCCAAAAGATTCGCCGATTCACTCCATTATCGATCTGGACGGCCGTGTCGTTGCGGTCATGAAGGACAGCGTCTTCTTCTCTGGTCCCAGTGGGTTGCAGAACCTGGCGGCACAGTTCGGTTTGAAAATCAACTTCTGGGAGCTGAACAGCCCGGAGCAGGTTCTTTCGGCGGTGAAGCGTGGCGAGGCGGATGCCGGTCTGGTCAACCGGATCTATGCCTTTCACCATGAAAAGGAATACGACCTGGAAAAAAGTTCGATTCTGGTCAGCCCCTTTGAAATTCTTTTTGCGACCCGTAAAGGGTACCATGAAGATCTGCTAAATAGCCTGGACAAATACCTCGGAGCACTCAAGCGGGATCCGGACTCTCTTTATTTTCAAAGCATTGATCGCTGGTTGGACCAGGATACCCACGAGCGTCTTCCGTCCTGGTTTTTCAGAACCGTTGTTGTTTTCGGCGTTGCCGTATCCCTTCTTTTGCTGACCAGTTTGTGGAGCCGGTACCAGGTCAGAAGAAAGACGGCGGAACTCAATGACAAGAACAACGAACTCCGCATGGAGATCGCGGAACGCAAACAGGTCGAATCTCTGCTGCGGGAGCAGGCGCAGATCCTGGCCCATGTGCACGAAGCGGTTATCACCACCGATCGCGACGGGGCCGTAACAACCTGGAACCGGGGGGCTCTGGAACTTTTCGGGTATCGCAGCGAGGAAGCGCTCGGCAACAACATCTCCCTCCTTTATCCCTTCCAGCAATTCAATCTGGTCGATCAGGCCATGGGAAGGATCTTGCAAGGGGGCGACGGTGAAGAGGTGGAGGTGCGCATGGTTCGGCGTTCGGGCGAGGCTTTTTGCGGCCTGATCTCCGTGTCTGCGTTGCGAGGGGATGCGGGAGCCGTCCTGGGGGTGATTACGGCGGCCCGCGACATTACCGAGCGCAAAGAAGCCGAGCAGGCCTTGAAAAACCAGTTTGACCAGGTCAGTACCATCTTTGATGCCCTGGATGCTGTTGTCTATGTGGCCGATCTTGAAACCAGCGACTTGCTGTACATGAATCCGTATGCCGAAGAGGTGTTCGGACAGAACTGGCTTGGCCGTAAATGTTACCAGGTATTGCAGAGCGGGCAGCAGGACGCGTGTGCCTTCTGTACCAATGACCGACTGATTGTCGATGGCAAAATTCAACCCCCGTTCAAGTGGGAATTTCAAAATACGGCCATCGGACAATGGTATCAGTGCATAGACCGGGCGATCCGCTGGCCCGACGGACGGATTGTCCGTATGGAGATCGCCATCGACATTACCGAACAGCGTCATGCCAAAGACGTTCTGGCGAGCGAGCGGGCTTTTCTGCAGTCGGTTATCGATGGGGTTGTGGATCCGATCCTGGTGATCGATATGGACTACCGCGTCATCAAGATGAACCAGTCGGCGAAGAATCAGCTTTCCGATGAAATGAAGAACGTCTCCGCTCTTTGCTGTTACCAGGTGTCGCACAATCAGGATCTGCCTTGTAGTGGCGTGGAGCACCCCTGCCCCCTTGAAGAAGTGAAGAGGACGGGCAAAGCGATAACCGTCGTTCACCGGCACTTCCAGAGTGGCGGAGAGTGGCGTGTCTACGAGCTGGAAGCCTCTCCTCTCCGCAATGAGGAGGGGGCTCTGATCGGGATTATCGAGGCTTCGCGGGACATCACGGATCGTCTTCAGGTGGAAAAAAAGCTCAGTGAAAATGAGCAGCGCCTTCATCATCTGGCCCATCACGATCATCTGACCAACCTCCCCAACCGCCTGCTTTTCCAGGACCGGCTCCAACATGCGATGGCCAAGGCCCGCCGCCGCGAGACCCGGGTGGGACTGCTCTTTCTCGATCTGGACCGTTTCAAGAATATCAACGATACCCTCGGGCACGAGATTGGCGACCTGGTGCTGCAGGAAGTGGCTAAAAGGGTCCGCTACTGGATCCGCGAGTCGGATACGGTCGCCCGTCTGGGGGGGGATGAGTTCGTCATCATCCTCGAGGATGTCCAGGATCCGACCTATGTGGCGGTTGTCGCCCAGAAGATCCTCAGTGTCCTGGCACAACCTGTCCATGTCAGGGAACATGAACTTTTCGTTACCACCAGCATTGGCATCAGCCTGTTCCCTTCCGATACGGAAATACCGGAAGAGCTGATGAAGTATGCCGATGTGGCCATGTATCGGGCCAAGGACAAAGGGCGGAACAACTATCAGTTCTTTACCTCGGACATGACCGCACGCGCCCATGAAATGCTCGTTCTGGAGAGTAGCCTGCGCAAGGCCCTGGATCACGACCAACTGGTTCTTCACTACCAGCCCCAGTTTGATCTCAACAGCAACTCGCTGCTGGGCATGGAAGTTCTTGTTCGGTGGATGCATCCTCAGAAGGGGCTGATTCCTCCGGGCGAATTCATTCCCATGGCTGAGGAGACGGGGTTGATTGTGCCGATCGGCGAATGGGTGCTGCGATCCGCCTGCCTGCAAAACAAGCTATGGCAGGAGCAAGGGTTGCCGCCGGTGCGGATTGCGGTAAACATATCCGCCCGTCAGTTTCGTCAGGCGGATCTGGCCGACATGGTGGAGCGGGTCCTGGCCGATACGCGTCTCGATCCCCAGTGGCTGGAACTGGAGATCACCGAGAGTGTGGTCATGGAAAATTTCGGCGAGGCGATCATGACCCTGACCGACCTCAAAGTGAGGGGGGTGCATCTGTCGATCGACGATTTCGGTACCGGCTACTCGTCTCTCGGTTATCTGAAGAGATTTCCCATTTCCAAACTCAAAATCGACCGGACCTTCGTGCGGGACATTACCTCTGATGCCAACGATGCCGCCATTGCCGCATCCGTCATTGCTCTGGCGCGCAGTATGAACCTCGAGGTCATTGCCGAAGGGATAGAAACCCGCGAACAGCTCGATTTCCTCCTCGATTACGGGTGCGGTCAGGGTCAGGGGTTCCTGCTGGGACGGCCCGAAGCCGCCGATGCGGCCATGCGCCATTTTTCCACCCCGCCGCTTCTCTGACCTCTTTCCGGATTCCCACCGTCTTTTCACGTCTTCCCGGCCACCGGTCAGGGAATCTCAGCATTTCCGCAATGCCCTCATGAAGATTAATGGCAAGGTAACAGACCGGCATCTCAGGATTTGGCGGGAATGTTTTGCCAAAGTGTCATTGTTGGGCTAATATCGGCATCGGTATTCAGACGGAACATAAATGAACAAGACGAATCTACCCTTTCATTACACGGGGATCGGCGTCAAACTGTCGATATTCTCCCTGGCCCTGATTGCTCTGATCACCTCGGTGACGGCGGTTATCGTAGTGCGCATCATGGACGACTCTCTGCTGACGGAAATGATCAAGCGGGGGCGTTCGATTGCGCTGAGTGCCGCAACGCCCGCCGGTTTCAGCATTCTGTCCGGAGATCGTCTGGCCCTGGACAACCTGTCTGCAAAGATGACCGAATCGCAACCCGACCTGGTGTATCTGGCCATTGTCGATGCCGAAGGAAAGATCCTCGCCCACAACGACATGAACCGGGTTGGGGAGGATTACGTATCGGGCGGTGGCCCCTTCCTGAATCCGGGGGGGACGGTCGAGGTGCGGTCGGTACGCCTGAACGGCAAAGAGGGGTATGAGTTTGTCAGCCCGGTTCTTTTTGCCGGGCGCGAAGTGGGCAAGGTCTATCTGGGGATCGATGCGAGTTCGCTCGAGGCCAGCCGCCGGCAGGCGCGGACGAAGATTGTCTGGCTGAGCCTGGCGGCATTGGGCAGTGGATTTGTGGGGGCTCTGTTGCTGTCGCGATTCCTGACCCGACCCATCAAACGCTTGTCCCACGGGGTCGCGAAAATCAAGCAGGGGGATTATCATGTGGCGCTCGAACCCGGTGGTCGCGACGAACTGGGAGCTTTGACCCTCAGTTTCAATGAAATGGCCGAGGTGATCCGGGGGCAGAAAGAACATCTGGTGAAATATGCCGAGAACCTTGAAGCGTCCTATGAGGCGACGGTGAGGATTCTGGCCGCAGCGATTGATGCCCGGGACCAGTATACCTACGGGCACTCCTCGCGGGTTGCCGGTCTTTCCCTGCTGATGGGGGAGCGGCTGGGGCTTTCCTCCGAAGCACTCAAGGATCTGGAAATGGCCTGCTTTCTTCACGATGTGGGGAAAATCCGCATCCCTGACCATATCCTCAACAAGCAGGGTCCTCTGGACGACCAGGAAGCGACGGTGATTCGCGAGCACCCCCGGCATGGGGCGGAAATCCTTTTTCTCGCCGAATCCCTCCACCGCTATATTCCTGCGGTGCTGCAACATCATGAGAACTACGACGGCAGCGGCTATCCGGCAGGACTCAAGGGGGACGAAATCCACCTTCATGCCCAGATCGTTGCGCTGGCCGACAGCTACGACGCGATGATCTCCTCACGCCCCTACCGGGTTGGAGCATCGCGCGAGACGGCGATCGAGGAGATCCTTCGCTTCCGTGGCCGTCAGTTCTCCCCCGTGTTGACCGATCTGTTCATGGATATCCTCCCGCAATTCGATGCCGAACAGTATCCGTCCTTCATGGGAGGGGCGCGATGAAGCGGTTCCTGTACGGAGCGGTTGTCTGCGGGGTCGCCCTGACCCTGGCCTCCTGCACGGCGCTGCAGCAATCCCTTTCCTGGACC